>URLQ01000129.1 GCA_900548745.1 uncultured Prevotella sp. | reverse complement strand
TTGCAGTATATTCCAATCGTGGATTAAGGGTGCAGCCCTACCGCTGAATAGTTACAGCAACAAAATACATCCTGCGCATGACATTGCATTTGCAGTTTCTGACAAGATAGGACTTGACAGGAGAGCTGCACCAGCCAAAATAGGCAGAGCACCTTTAGCGGCTCTCTTAAAGAACTCACGACGAGACTGAAGTTCTTCATTCTTACCATTTTTCTTCATAAAATAAAAAATTTAAATTAAACAATATGCCTTTCGGCATTATTTGACAATCTCAATAAAATCAGTAGGAATATACGCAGTAGCGACAAGGCACAATCCCGAGATCTCAACAACAATTCTTTGTTGTCCTGCTATTCTGGCAACTTTTCCAACCACTCCCTTGAAGTCACCAGCTATTACTCGTACTTTATCTCCACTTTTATAGTGACACTGTTCCGCTGTAACAATGCGTACATGCTCACTATCAGTACTTGTTGCTTTGATAAAATTTATCATTGCATTGTATGGTATAATAAGCGGAGGATTTTTACCGTTTGCCTCTGGAGGAAGCGTCTTATCCAAATAATATTTTATAAAAGAGATTGGGGCATCAACTGTCTTTTTCACAAAACTGTCTGATTGTTCCCTTGTGGCGTATATAAAAAGAAAGTTGGGAAGAAGAGGCTGTTGTATTCGCTTCTTCTTCCCAGCAATCACTTTTAGTACATAGTGCATCGGCACGTATGTCTTAATATCATTCTTCTTTGCTTTCTCTACGGCTGCATTTACCCTGTTATAAGTAGCACGAAGAACAAACCAGTTGTAACCTTCCTGCTGGACATATTCCGAGGACACCCCTGTTTGTGAGCTTTGGGCTTCGGGGGAGACATTGGAGGCAAATCCAATGTGAGGAGGTGAATCGCAACCTCGTTTGGTATGCGCATTAAGCAATGCGTTCATATCGGCTTATATGTCGTTGCTCGTTAATAGCAATATAGACATAAAAAGAGCGTGGAAACGTCTGTTGTCTATTCCACAGTCTGAGGCTCTAGCAATTGCCTATCATAGTTGAACAGACAACGTCAGAGCCCACGCCGATATGAATAATCATTTCCATTAGGAGACCATAATAAACAATTGTTGTGCCCGAAAAGGTACAATCCGTGCTTACAGGTCTCCGCAGGAGCGATATTATCACACCCGGGACATCTACCGTTGGCTTTGCTCAAGACTATGATAACTGTTAATTTGCTAGATTACAGACTGTCTTAAACAGAGCGTTAGTAAACGCCTTCATTATGTCTGGACTATCTTTCCCACCCAATGCCCGCTTTGTACCGCTTTGTCATTATGACTCCGCCATACTCAGCACGGCGTAGGCTGCCTTGTATGCCATCACGAAAGAACACGTCTAACCTCAATGGCTATAAACATGGCGATAATAGTCCGCTGCAAAAGTACAAAGAAAATCTCAATACAACCTCATTTTGTTATGGAAAAGTATGTATAAACCTTAAATTTAACCATAATTAACTAAATTCTTGCTCAAATCTCGTATATTTTGTCTAAGGAAATGGCCTCTTATTGGCGTAAAAAGCAAAAGACAGATGCGAATGTCACATCTGTCATTATTGTTGTCGCACATGTCTTTCTTGAAAGAAAGCCTATGGCTGGTTTATTTCAGAATGATTTTCTCCTTTGCTGGATGACATAAGGAGAATGTACTTTTGCCGTCTTTGTTTGTATAGCAGAAGTCGCATGAATTTATAATATCCATGCCAATCACCACATCATAGTCTGAATTGTCGTTAAGCAGAGCCTGAACATTCAACTCTGCTGTTCCTGTTGGAAGGATAACATGAACAAGGTAAGTCCAGGATTCGACATCACCTCCTGCACTCGAAATAAGAGCCTTGTTCTTCGGTTGTAACCCTAAAGCATTTACAACTTCCTGTGAAATCAATGTATTGGTCGCTCCTGTGTCCCACAATACATTTTCAACTTGGCAATGAACAGGAACAGCCACGTTTGCCGACAAATCTACGGCTGGACAGATAATGACGTTTGTAAGAATAGCCTCTGGCTGGGATTCGTATTCTTTTGTATATACAGCCATTCCTACCTCAACTCAATTTTTCCCGTATATGAAGTTTGTTGAGGAACAGGCTCGTCAGTGATAAGGCGAACCAAACGGACATAACCTGTCCGTGCAGCTCTATTTCCGTTAATGACGGGAGCCTGAACTGCGGTTGCAAAATCTATTGTCTTGTTCTTTATAACTTTCATATACCTACAATTTAAAAAATGTCCCGCTGGGTACGCTGTTCTTATGGGAAGCGAGCGGGATTTGTCAATGCAAAGGTAGGCATTCAATTCCAAAAAACCAAACAATTGGAAGAAAAACTAATCTAACTACCCTAAATTTAACATTTTATCAGGAAAACTACTAAACAATGAATACGTCTTTCAAACGCTATTCTATTGCCGCCGAATTATTAACCTGCGTTGTTTATCAGCCATATATGCCGACTGAGATACAACCAAGGTACAAGACACCCATTTTTGACCCTTTTTGCAGCCTTCTGCATGGCACTCATTTCCCCTCTTTTCCTTTCTCGACCGTCTCACTCTTTATGGATGATGAGAGTGGTACTTTTTATCAAAAATGCGCTCTGTGGATAGCAATCAGCCAAAATCACTCAAAATATTTTCATAAATAATCTTAAATCTGCTTTTTGCCCCTGTCATAGTTTTTTCTCTTTGCCGAGTGCTTTGAACGGCTATTTTCCTCTTGTTCAAAATTTGTACCGTTTAGATTTTGTTGTTTTTATGAAAGTATTGTGGCTCAGGATGTTAGGCTATATATAAAGGCTTCCACATGAATAGTGTCGTAAGACAGCTTTGGGAGCAGAATACAGACGTTGTCATGGTCGATACAGGTAACTCGTATGAAGGTCTTTGTGAGTATGTCGGTGGTAAGTATATCAGTTATACCGAGGAGAATCCTATCACGATGAACCCGTTCCGCATCCAGCGAGAAGAGCTGAACGTGGAAAAAATAGGTTTCCTGAAAAATCTCATCATGCTCATTTGGAAAGGTAGTAACGGCGAAGTGAGCAAGACAGAAGACCGTCTTATCGAGCAGGTCATTACTGAATACTATGAAGCTTATTTTGTTGGTTTCAAAGGCTATTCTGCCTCTCAGAGGGATGCCTTACATAAGAAGTTCCTCATTGAAACAGCAACACAAGGCAGTGCCACAGACACCAATGAGGAAGTCGAGGCGCGGATTAATAAGCGTATCAAGGAGATGGAAGACCGAAGGAAAGCACTGAAGGTTAAGGAACTGTCCTTTAACTCCTTCTACGAGTACAGTACTCAGCGCATACCATATATTTGTAACGAGAATAAGATTGCCGGTATAGATATATCAACTTATAACTATATGTTGATGGACTTCTACAGGGGAGGCAGTCATGAGCGTACCCTGAACGAAAATCTGGACTCTACGCTTTTCGATGAGACCTTCATCGTTTTTGAGATTGACACCATTAAGGATGATCCATTGCTATTCCCACTGGTGACGCTAATCATCATGGACGTTTTCATTCAGAAGATGCGTATCAAGAAGAACCGTAAGGTGCTTGTCATCGAGGAGGCGTGGAAAGCCGTTGCCTCTCCCATGATGGCAGAGTACATCAAGTATCTCTATAAGACAGCTAGAAAGTTCTGGGCAATGGTTGGGGTAGTTACACAGGAACTCCAGGACATCATTGGCAGCCCCATTGTCAAGGAAGCCATCATCAATAACTCAGATGTTATCATGCTGCTTGACCAGGGTAAGTTCAAGGAACGTTTTGATGAAATCAAGGCAGTCCTGGGCTTGACCGATGTAGAATGCCGCAAGATATTTACCATCAATCGACTGGAGAACAAGGAAGGCAGGGCTTTCTTCCGTGAAGTGTTCATTCGTCGTGGTCTTGCCAGCGATGTCTTCGGTGTTGAAGAACCGAGGGAATGCTATATGACCTATACGACGGAAAGAGCAGAGAAAGAGGCCCTGAAACTCTATAAGAAAGAACTGAAATGTTCTCATCAGAAAGCCATCGAAGTCTATGTCCGTGATTGGAACAAGTCCGGCATCAGCAAGTCACTGGCTTTCGCTCAGAAAGTCAACCAGACAGGACACGTATTAAACTTATATTAAAACAATATGATTGCTAAAGACAAACGCATTGATCTCAGTACTCCAATAGAGAGACTCGAATTTGGAGATGGGTATAATCTCCGTGTTCATCATGCCTTGCATGTTTACGAGATTGAAACTGTCCTCGACTTGTGTAAAACGAGCCGTAATGCATTTCTTCGACTCAGGAATTGCGGAAAAAAGACGGTTCGAGCTATTGAGATGACTCTGTCTGAGTATGGCCTGAAGCTTGATATGGATGATAAGAGCATCGATGAGTATCTGAATTGCCCTTCCTTCGTGTTGTCTGATGAAGAATGGGAGAATCGTAGATATGCAATTGCCAAAGAGATTTACATAAACAAGTATTCAGACTATTCCATAGAGAATGCTGAGCTGGCCTTGATGGCAGCAGATGATTTCATCGGTGTCCTGAGAAAATATTACCAAAACAAAGATTAGTAATTATGAGGAAGACGCTGTCCATATTGTTCGTGTTACTGACCTTGGCATTCCCTGTGAGTGTCAAGGCTCAGTACTATAGCATTAATGTGGATTACGGCACAATGGAAGCCATGTCTGAGGCTTTCACTACCGAGGCTGCTATGGAGGCTCTTCATAATGAGAACCTTCAGAAGATCTATGACAGCTACAAAGCTGCCGAAGTTGCCAGTGCCGGTATCTTTTCTTCAAAATACCTTGACAGGAAAGCACTCACTAATCTCAATTTATGGGATGACCGTCAGGAAAACTACTACTACAACCGTATCTATAAGATTGTCTCACGGCGTATTATACCAAAGATAGTCGTATGCGCCCAGCTTATGATAGAAGATCCTTCGACAGCTATCTATTGGGGCAGTTACCTTCTGAAGACCTGTGATGATGTCAAATCTCTCTGTCAGCAGTTTGAGAACATTGTCACGAACAGTACTCTAAGCTTTAATGATATTGCCTTTCTGGAGATATCAGAAGAACTGAAAGCAGTTTTCAACTTGGCCAAATTAGGAGGCATAGACTGGAAGGAACTTTTCGAGCACCTGGGCGATGACATTGAAGGGGCGTTTTCCGAGGAGAACTTGAAAGCCGACCTTGACAATCTCATCAGCAAAGGTGTTGGCCTTGCCAATGCCGGATATAACAATGGTGTGAATCAGCTGCTTCAAGGGACAAGTTTTGGTGGCACGTTCATGGAGAAGGTGGGAAGTGTGCTCACCCTTGCCGATAATGTAAGGAACATGTATGAAGAGTACAAAGACTTATCCGCAACACAAGTTCTGACTACAGTGATAGGACAGGAGAATATCGGCAATCTGTTCAATCTGAGTGACTATAATCTCACTCGGTGGATAGATGACTGGGCTTCTGCTGCTCAGGGCAGTTATTATACTCAACGTGTTTATATCTATCGTAGGGATGCTGGGAGTGAGACACTTTGTAACTATAATCCTCCTACAGATGATAACAGTATCATCAATGGTGGCGAATGGTACAGAATCAGCACCAAAGACCCCAATTTCTATCCAAATTCCACTCAGTATGAGGCCGCTTTGCTAAATTCCGAGGGTTACGCAGGGTGGAGTCGTGAGAGGGTACGCCAATTGAATGCCAGTGGTGATGGCTTCAGCTATTCCATCTATTATTCACCTCTTGCCTACATATTGAGCAAGTCAAAAAGTGGTCAGTATGCCAAGGCTTATGCCTATAGCATCCAAGTTACAAAGTCGTGGAATGTCAAGGAAGAGGTCTATGAGGCCGTCTTTGACAGCTATAGTATGGACTGGAATACGTTCATGGCTCAGATGAATGCTCGCCTAAATCAGTATAATGAAAACGGTGACCATCGTGACATTGAGAATACTTCTGAATTGAATGATTATATCTCCACACATCCGACGGAGAGCAACTATACCTATTATATCGGTTATGATAACCGAAACTACTATCAGGCATCTAATGCTCAGAAGATTGCTGGAGCTGCATCTGCTACTTTCAGCATCACATGCCATGATGGAGGCACTTTGGGTAAGGGCAGTACCACCTATAAATGCAGTCACTGTGGAAGAAGCCCCAGTAGCCACACAAAGGAATGTTCTATGTACACAACGCTTACAGGAACATCAGAGATAGACACCGGTGAGCTACAGGCTAAAAATGCACAGTTACAACAGGAGGCGGCCCATCTGCAGAGCCAGTTGGATGCCCTTAATGCAGAGAATAGTGAATTGCTCCGTAAGATGTCCCAGGCGACAACCACTGAGGAATATAACCATTATCAAGCCACTTACAACAGCAACAAACAGAAGATACGCGATTTACAGTCACAACTCGACACGATTAACAAGAGTATTATTGACACCACGAACGCCATTTCTGAAGCAGAGGAAGGGGAGCGTGCCCAGACTGATGACTATACCAGAATACCGCAGTTGATGAAGTCCATGAAGGATGCCTATGGAATCACATGGACGGACAACGGCTCTTGGACGGGCTACACCTTTATCCGCAATGGAACTGTCGGTAGCGTCAAGGGAACGGTTACTTTCAAGGCAACGGTTTCTATTGCACGAAGACCAAAGTATTTCCTTGGTATCAAGATACACCGTGCCATTGTGCAGATTGATTGGGAATTGACCAGCAGCTGGAGTGATACGTCCGTTGCCGAAACGATGGAACTTGATCCTTCAAAGACCGATGATGAAAACGCGGCTATTGTCAACCAGCGTTTGAGTGAGCTTGCTCAGGAATATCCTTCATGTACGGTAAGTGTTGAATATAGCCGTCGTCCAGGACTGGAAATAGAAGACACAGACGGAGTCCGTCACCTCTTATGGGCTAGTGACCGTCTGGAGATTGCCAGAGGCATTGAGGCAAGGCTTGCTAAAATATACACAGATCTGGCAACGATAGAGAAGTTCCTCCATTATAAGCACACAGTCAGGGATTGGGTACACGACTTGTTACCCAAGCTCAATGCTGACAAGAACCGCAAGATGAATATCGCAGAAAAGAGTCGTCGCCGTTGGATGCACAACGGAGGCAGTGACTATTACGATTGGGAGGAAGAGAACAATAATTATGATGTTGAACCCTAAGACGATTAGCAATGAGACAGTTGAGACATATCATCCTATTGCTTTGCCTGACTACCTTGTGTCCCAAGGCTGTCATGGCTCAGTTAGTCCCTCGTGACATACCGACCATTGAAGCTTACATCAATGACCACAAGAAGCAGCGCAGCCTCCTTCTTGCCCGTGCCACCTTGGAAGAGAGCAATGCCCTCCTGCACAAGGCCAGCAAGGTCACTCATCGGGAGTACAGGGATATCAATCTTGAATTAGACAAGTACACCCGTGCCTTTGACATCATTGACCTTGTGTATAGCACCGTCAGCACAGGATTCAATGTCTATCGCACCTATGATAATGTTTCGGAGAAGATAGGCAAGTATAAGACGATGCTCGAAGACTTCAATGAGAAGATCATCCAGCGTGGGCGCATAGAAAGTGCCGACACGTTGCTGCTTGCCGTCAATGCCAGGGCTGTTGCCAATCTTTACGGGGAATGTCAGAATCTTTATTCCTCCGTCTGTGTGTTGGCGGCTTATGCCAGTGGCCAGGTCTGTTGCACCACAGCCTCCTTAATGCTGATGATTGACAATATCAACAAGTCACTTGACCGTATCAAGGACATCGTGAACAGTGCCTATTACCAGACCTGGAAGTTCATACAAGCGAGGACGAGTTATTGGAAGTCTGAGATATACCGTTCCAAAACCATTCGTCAGATGACAACGGAAGCCTTTGACCGATGGATGGAAGCAGGAAACATTCTTGATTATTAACGTAAAGAAAAAATATGAGAAAGAGCATCTTCATATCGGCTGTTGCTATACTTTTCATTTGTATTGAGTCCCATGCTCAGTCCATGACCTACAATCACGATGCCTCCAAGCAGGGGCAGATTCAGGTCATGGAACTGGGTGCGGGTAATTTGACTCCAGAGCTTTACTATACCGTTACCCATCGGCGGTACAAGAACGGAGCCAAAGCAGC
>URLQ01000128.1 GCA_900548745.1 uncultured Prevotella sp. | reverse complement strand
GGCTCTGGTAAAACCCGTAGAAAAGAGGATATGAAAGAGGAGCCTACACCATATCGTGGTGCAGACTCGCTCAAACAAATTCCAGTCCTTTTCTACTTCAGTTCAAATTTACCAGATTTCAACTTACAGAACCTTCACGGTGCACACTTGTTATTGGCACACCCTTATTTGCTTGCTCGTGTCCACAAGATCTCTTGCGTCATTTCCGAGGGACAACTTCATGTCGGCTTTTCATTGTCCGACACAGTCGCTGCCCTTCATTTTGCAAATGTAGTAAAAGTTTCGGATAAACCTAAACTTTTCCGAAAAAAATCTTGCTTGGCTCCTCTTTTCTCTTTCGCCGCTTTGGTCGCCGACGTATCAATATCGGTTGATGCGTTGGCGATGTTATTCGGCTGTCATGTCGGCTGGAACGTAGCCGTAGTCTACGGCTGCGACAACGAACTTATGGAAGCGAAAGTACATAAGGTCGGCTAAGGGCCAGCCTTTGTCGTGTCCAAATTCAAAATAGCATACCGAAATGGTGGTAGTCAGTATGTAAACGATAAGAAGCATCAATGCCATCATAGGCAGCTTGCGTATTATAGGATGTATTGTCATGATTCTATTTTTTTTGTTTCCGTCGGCAAAGTTACTTCGCTACGGTGCCAAAAGCTGTCATAACTGAAAGAAAAAGTTCATCCAGAATATGAAGTGAAAGAATATCTAAAGGAGCATTAACAAAAACAATAAAAACATTGGGGCAATATTGTGTTACTGTTTTTTCTGTTTATCGCTTTATCTGATTTTTAAGCAAGCCGTAGGCTCGGAAAATATATACGGTGTTTTATATGCATGCTACATCCTGACAGGTTTCTGCATAAATAACCAATTTGATTGTATAAATAAACGGTTTGTTCTACACGCCTTTATAGTTCGATTATGGCTATCACGACAAGCCCCTGTAAGCATGTAATTTTGTCATCATTTAGAAATTCGGTAACTTTCCAATAGAAAGTCCGTAACTTTCTCATAGAAATTCGGTAACTTTCTATTTGAAGTTGATTGGACATCTATTTCATGTTGCTTTAACAAACATCCAAATCTATATTCTTATCCCTCTTTTATGCCCCAAACATGCACGCTGCGATTGCATAAAAATACAATATCGCATCACGCTTCGTTCGTTATCCTTGTTACACACAAGACTAACTTTCCTTCCAAGAATTCGTCCCAAATTATACGATAAGGACTGATTTTTGGAAAGCTCATCAATAAGCAATTAGTATCAAGAACAATCTTTCTCATTTGCTGCAAATGCGTAAATGTTCATTTCCCCAACTTTTATTATTGAATATTTGGAATATTACAATAGTAGAACGCCATTTATACATGATAAGATTAAAAATAAGTAAAAAAAGAACAGTAATATTGCTTTTAACTTGTCGCATTCATCAAAATTTAATACTTTTGCACACGCATATTATTGTGTGCAAGAACATATGTGCTATATATATAAATAGGTATAGGGACTTGCAGACAATATGTTAAGGAACTGCGTATAAACAGACAAACAAGAACAGATAATCATGTCAATATCCAAAACAAGACAGAAGTTGGTAGACGTGGCGCGACAGCTGTTTGCGAGAAACGGCCTTGAAAACACCACGATGAACGATATCGCCCTCGCCTCGGGCAAAGGACGACGTACGCTCTATACATATTTTAAAAGCAAAGAGGATATATACTACGCTGTCATCGAGGGCGAGCTGGAACGCCTGTCGGACAAGCTGGACGAGGTGGCTGCCAAGAAGGTGAGACCGCAAGACAAGATTATCGAACTGATCTACACGCATCTGAGCATGATTAAGGAGACGGTGGTGAGAAACGGTAACCTGCGTGCTGCCTTCTTCCGTAACATCTGGATGGTGGAGAAAGTGAGGAAAAACTTCGACGAGGACGAAATAGAACTCTTCCGCAAAGTGTATGAAGACGGAAAGAGAGACGGAGAGTTTGACATCGACAACGTGGAACTTGTTGCCGACATAACACACTACTGCATCAAGGGTCTCGAAGTGCCATATATCTGCGGCAGACTCGGCCACGGCATAACGCCAGAGGCAAGCAAGCAGCTGGTGGCAAAGGTGGTGTATGGCGCACTGGGAAAGATTTCCACTAACAAATAACACATATTTTAAATCTTATAATAAAACAAAAAAACAATGGGATTATTAACAGGCAAGACTGCACTCATTACTGGTGCAGCACGCGGAATAGGTAAGGCCGTAGCAATGAAGTTCGCCAAGGAAGGCGCAAACATAGCATTCACAGACCTCGTATTGAACGATGACATGGCAGCCGGACTTGAGGCTACTCGCAAGGAGATTGAGGCGCTGGGCGTTACATGCCGCGCTTATGCAGGAAACGCTGCTGACTTCGAGGAGACTGAAAAGACCGTAAAGCATATACATGCCGACTTCGGCTCTATCGACGTATTGGTAAACAATGCCGGTATTACAAAGGACGGACTGATGCTCCGCATGAGCGAGGCTCAGTGGGACGCTGTGCTGAACGTGAACCTGAAGTCTGCATTCAACTTCATCCACGCTTGCTCACCAATCATGCTCCGTCAGCGTGGCGGTTCTATCATCAACATGGCTTCTGTAGTAGGTGTACACGGCAACGCTGGACAGTGTAACTATGCTGCTTCAAAGGCTGGTATGATTGCCCTCGCCAAGAGTATAGCACAGGAGCTCGGTCCTAAGGGAGTACGCGCAAATGCCGTTGCTCCTGGCTTCATCGAGACTGCCATGACAGCACAGCTGCCTGAGGACATCCGCAAGGACTGGATGAAGAAGATTCCTCTGCGCCGCGGCGGTCAGACTGAGGATATCGCCAACGTATGTCTGTTCCTGGCTTCTGACATGTCAAGCTACGTAAGCGGTCAGGTTATTCAGATCGACGGCGGTATGAACATGTAATTGAACTTAGAGTTTAGATTTCAAGAAATTTTATAATCTACAATAAACAAAACATCCCACCCTCATATCTTTCCCAAAGGGGACTGACACAGGGTGGGTGTTTGTTGTTTCTATATCTTTTAAACAATGAACGTAGTCTACGAAGACAACCATATCATCATCGTCAACAAGAAAAGCGGCGAGATAGTACAAGGCGACAAGACTGGCGACAAGCCGCTGTCGGACATCGTAAAGGAATATATCAAGGAGGCTTACGCCAAACCGGGAAATGTCTTCCTCGGAGTGGTGCACAGACTCGACCGCCCCGTGAGCGGACTGGTTGTCTTTGCCCGCACGTCGAAGGCTCTGTCACGTCTCAACGACATGTTCCGTACCGGCGACGTTCATAAGACCTACTGGGCACTGACAAAAAACCGGCCACAGCAGTCGGAAGGCACAATAGAAAGCTGGCTCGTGAGAAACGAGAAGCAGAACAAAAGCTACTCCTACGACCACGAGAAACCAGGAGCCAAAAAGGCTATTCTGAAATACAAGGTTATCGGTGCATCCGACAACTATACGCTTATCGAAGTGAAACTGCTTACCGGACGCCATCATCAGATTCGCTGCCAGCTGGCAAGCATCGGCTGCCCTATAAAGGGCGACCTGAAGTATGGAGCAAAGCGTAGCAACCCAGATGGCAGTATATCGCTGCTTGCACGTCGTGTGGAGTTCACTCATCCGGTGTCAAAACAGCCGATATGCGTGGAGGCTCCCCTACCCGACGCTCCAGAGTGGCAGGCTTTCAACTTATAAAAAGTAGACGAGTTGTCTACTCGTCTACTTGTCCTTTTGTTATAACAGTCCGAGCTGTTTCAGCTTGCCTTCTATCACGGCAACACCGCCTTCCACATTGCTCTCTATGTTGAGAGGCATCACTGGGTCGTGGAGCGACATGCGCAACAGCAGCCATCCCTCTTCATCGCCATTGGTGCAGCTAACACGCACACCCTCATAGTTTGGCTCAACAAGAGTCCAGCCTGGCACTTCGGCAAACTTGGTCTTCATATCCTCAAGCACCTTCTGACCATACGCTTTGAAGTCCGTCTGTGTTATCTTTATCCTTATCTCCTTGCTCTCCTTCGGTTGTTTGAGAGTGGAGATGATGTCCTGCAACTGTTTTCCCTGCTTGTTCAGCTTGGCTGCATGGATTATAAGCTTGGCTGCAAGATAGGCACCATCGTCAAGGAAATAGTTTTCACGCAATGCAGCATGGCCAGAAGTCTCTATTGCCAGCCAACACTCTTCGCCGGCTTCATTAAGTCGCTTTCCTTCATTAATAACATTTCTGTAGCCGCGACGGAAGCGATGATGCTTGCCACCCTTCGACTTGATGTAGTCAGCCAGTCCGTCAGACGTTACGGAGTCGGTAACAACCGTACTGCCCGGATGCTCTTCGAGTATCACGGCAGCGATAAGTGCAATGAGCGCATTACGGTTGATAGGCTCTCCTTTGTGGTCGACGATAGCGGAGCGGTCAACATCGGTGTCGAAGATTACTCCCAAGTCGGCATGGCTCTCTACCACAGCCTTGCATACCGAAGCCATAGCATCGGCATTTTCTGGATTAGGAATATGGTTAGGGAAATGTCCGTCGGGATTAAGGAACTGGCTGCCCGTGGTGTCGGCACCAAGCGAACGGAGCACCTTTTCAAAGAATCCGCCATTGCCATTGCCGGCATCAACGATGATGTGCATGTCTGAAAGAGGATGCAGATAGTCGTCGGAACCCACTCCGCCACGGATGTAGCGGGCAAGATGATGCGAATAGACCGTCATGAAATCAAACGTAGAGC
This sequence comes from uncultured Prevotella sp., assembly GCA_900548745.1. GTDB lineage: Bacteria > Bacteroidota > Bacteroidia > Bacteroidales > Bacteroidaceae > Prevotella. The sequence goes on along the minus strand of URLQ01000128.1, from coordinate 3,469 downwards.
AGCATCCTTCTGCTTTTGCAGAAGCATAATCGCCCTTTTCAGCAATATCGAGTATAGCGGCAATGTCCTTGCTGTCGAGTCCACCCTTAGGAGTAAAGAACTTAAGTCCGTTACGGTTGAACGGCAGATGGCTTGCAGTAACCATCACAGCTGCCGAAGCCATCGTCGGTGCGCTTACGGTGGACATAAACATAGCCGGTGTGGAAGCCAGTCCACAGTCAACGACATTTGCGCCAGCCTGCATTGCCCCTTTGACGAAGGCTTCCTTAATGCTTTCGCCAGACAGACGGCAGTCTGTACCTATTGCCACCGTGAGGTCATCACTTCCGGTAGTGTTACCAAGCCATTTTACAAACGATTTTGCAATTATTTCAGTCACTTCAGGTGTCAGATTCACGTGTTCTCCCTCAACACCTTCAAGTGCCACGCCCCTTATATCGGAGCCATTCTGTAGTTTTTTCCAGTTCATGGATTATGATATTATATTAAAATCAAAGCAAACTTACATATTTTTTTCAAATACCAACCTGTATAAAGGAAAAAAGTACATTTATGCATCTATTTTTAATAATTCTGTCAACTTTCCACTTTAGCCTTCATCAGCAACGCCTTTATTCTATCGGCTTCCTCATCACCTTCTTTCCATCGGCGAAGGGAATTGAAATAGCTGTTAATGTCGGCAAGTCCCCTGTCGTATTCTCCGGCGTATAGATAAGCTTCCGCACGGTTGATATACGAGACATTCCATGTGTAGGCGTCGTGCTCGATGAGCATTGTGTTTTCGTGTATGGACTTGTCGAAGTCTACGGCGTTGCAATATGCTTCGCCGAGGTTGAAGTGGGCAAGAAAATTATTCGGTTGCATTTCGAGCACAGCCATAGATGCCTCAACCAATTCCGAGCGTAGACGCTGTTTCTCCGCCTCGCGTTTCTTCCTGCCGAAGAGACTTTTATTGTTATCCAGATTCGTAAACCAGTTTACCGCTTCTTTCATTCTGTCGAGCCGACGGTCGAACTCTTCCTCAATAAGGCATCTGTCAAGTAAGCTGCTACCCTTTATGACAGGCACCTGTCTGACGGCATCCGGATATCTGACCAGATGGCGCGGCAGGGAAATGTATTTCGCCATGTCCTTGAATATCCTCACCTTGCCTTCCTCATCTGAGGCTTCCCTTCTGAATTCCTTGCTGCGCATCTGCAGACAGTAGTTGCGTGCCGCATATTCGTCCATCACACTGAGGAACGCCGTCTTTATTCTGCTCACACATTCGTTGATCTTGTTTTCCGTAGGGTTCACCAGACTGTCCACCGTGGCGCGCAGCCGGGTATCGTCGAGGCGGTTGCTGGCGAGGCGGTAGAGTGAGAAGAGCTCTTCTGTGAACTCCGACAGGAATTTGAACTCCACTCCTTCCTCATGGCGGAGATAGAACACATACAAGGCACGGGCGAGGGCAGGCATCTTCATCTCCCGGTTGTCCAGTTCCGGGATGAATATCCGCAGGTTGTCGGATATATTGAGGTGCATCAGTGGAGTGGCGGTCTTCCGTGAGTCGTTGATCTGCTTCACGAGGTCTGCACCGAGCGTATGCAGGAGCAGTTCGATATATCCACCCTGCTTCAGGATTTCCACTCTCTGTCTTATCTCCTCGGCTATGCCCAACATCTTCTGCTGGACATCATAAAACAAATAGTCTGGGACGTTGTTCTGAAGTCCGCCGGTTTCTCCTTCCTGCCAGATGTCAAGAGGGTATTCTTCCCTTGGACGTACGCAGAAGGGACCTGGACTCAGTTCTCTGGCGTAGAACTCAAAATATTCCTCGAACGCCTCCTTGATGTTGTCGGGGCAGCAGTCCTGCAGGTCTACATAGACAAAGTGGGATTTTGAATAATCAAGGTCGGGTATTTTGTATCCTTCATCGTTGTGATAGCGGTGTAGGCTCAACAGTCCTGCCTTGCTGCCGCTAAAGTCCATACCGATAAGAGAGGCGAACATATGAGAGAACTGTTCGGTGGTGATATTGCGAATGTCGTTCCTTATCTCATCAGTCATCGATGCTGTGTCGAGAGGAAAGGCGCACGCAAGGTCTTCGTCAGAAAGTTTTTTCAGTTCGGGGATATATACGAAATGGTAGTTCTTTTCCAAAAATCCTTTGCGTATATATTCCATATTGTTGCTGATGAAGGAGTTGAGCGGTTGTTTGTATTCCGTTTCCACGTATACTACGTAGTGTCTGTCGAACAGCGTCGGCAACTCGTGGTTGCACGTCGTGATGGTGTGCGACAGCAGCTTCGGACGTGGTTCCGACCATTCCTCCTCTTCCACATCTTTCTTACTGCGTTTCCATTCGTTCTTATTCCATTCCTTTATTTTCTCCACGCAAATCTTTATACCGAGATAAACAAGAACGGCAAAAGCTACCGGCAGCAGTATGGGCAGCAACAGAGTGTGAAGTATTGCCGTCCCGACAATCTCTTTGCGTCGTTCCTTTCTCATGCGCTCCTCCTCCGCCTTTTCTTCTTCTGGTGTGGGAGGATTCTTTTGTTTTCCTGTATAGCCGTATAACATAATGTGTCGCATTTGGTCAATAGTTAATAGATGCCACAAATATAGCCATAATTTGTTTTGTGACAAAACGATATGCAGGTTTAACAGCAAAAATGTGAGCCACGCTTATTTTTCTTGTCGTAGCATCTCTAAAAGTCTGAACAACCCTGATGCGATATTGGAATCAAAGCGGACATTCGCTATTGCCGGCAGCTTTGTCATCAAGTGCAATTGGTTGCAATTTAAGTTTTTCGACCAATTGTTGAAGTACAGGGTTTTCGCTTATAAACTGCTCCAGTTCTCCTTCTGATGCAAATGGCGATTGCTCATTTTTTGCATCATCATTAAGAGTGGGTTTCGGCTTGACGCAGGAATTGCGTTTGAAGGACGGTTCTTCCAGATATGGCGAATGCCAGCTTTCTTCTTTTTTATAAATCTCCAGGATACGAGGTGTGGTGAAAGGTTCCTGCTGTTGTCCATAATGTAACTTATCTTATTTCGCACCAAGAAGAGCTTGGCAATTTGACATTAGGCCATGTCCTCATCAAAACAGTCTTTTTCATTATTATCAACCCTATCAATATAGGTATCACCGGTATTCGATATGCACAGAATAGGAGCGGCAGCTTCCTCTGCGGCAATTTGCGCCATATGTTCCTCCGCCAGACATTCTTCCTTCATGGCCTCTTCTGCCATTCTGTTCATAACTTCTTCTTTCATCTCTTCGTCTCTCAGCTGTGCGAGAGCATCATAATAATTGTTTGTCATAATCATCTGTTTTATATGTTTATATTTTAATCAGTTTTTCAATTGTCTTTCCTGCCTACCGCAAATGTCAGCACTATCAGCAGAACCGCCACAGCGACATCTACGATATTCCATACGTCCCTGCCCAACGCTATCTTCACCAGCGGTTGGAACAGCA
>URLQ01000127.1 GCA_900548745.1 uncultured Prevotella sp. | reverse complement strand
ACCTTACGCTCGTGGTATGGCTTCTCGTTGTCTGTGATGAGCACGTGGAGTCCTGCCTTGTGGGCCGGGAACTCGTCCTGCATCTGTTCTACGGTCATGTTCTCTGCCTTCTCGATAACCCAGAGGTGGAAACTTTCAGCCTTAACCACGAGGTTGTCCTTGTAGCAAACCTTCTGCTGGATTTCCTTGATGGTGTCGCGTGGGAATCCCGGCACGATACGGTCTACCAGAGTAGCGCATACGAAGCAGTAGTCTGTGAACCAAGCCTTGAAGCCCTCGTAGTCGGCGCCCATATCCTCTTTCCAGAGTTCGATATACTGGTAGATGCACTCCTTCAGGTGGTGTCCGTTCAGGAAGATGAGCTCGCAAGGCATAAGGATCATACCCTTTGAAGGGTCGCCCTCGAAGAACTTGTAGCGGTGGAAGAGCAGCTGCACGAGCTTACCAGGATAAGAGGATGCCGGTGCGTCTGTGAATTTGCAGGAATCATCGAAAGCGATACCTGCCTCTGTTGTGTTAGAGATGATGAAACGCATCTCTGGCTGCTCAGCGAGAGCCATGAATGCCTGGTTCTGCGAGTATGGGTTCAAGCAGCGGCTGATAACGTCGATACGCTCCAGGGTGTTTACAGGCTGTCCGTTCTCCTTACCCTGAAGGTTTACGTGATAGAGACAGTCCTGTCCGTTCAGCCAGTCAACCATTCCATTTGCCAAAGGCTGTACGACAACTACTGATCCGTTGAAGTCAGTCTTCTTGTTCATGTTCCATACAATCCAATCTACGAATGCACGGAGGAAGTTACCTTCACCAAACTGACGCTCTTTGGAGCCGTACGCTTGTTCAATGCTTTAAGTTCTTTCATGATTTGTTTTGTTGTTATATATTTACGTTTTTCTATTTCTTTTTTTCTTGCATTTTCCATGCCCAAGCCGGAGTCCGGAACTTGTGCTTTTCAAATTCTGTGCAAAAGTAATACTTTATTCAATATGTTGTTTCGTTTTCTTCGTTTAAAACAACGTAAAGGTTTACATTGCAAAGACGTTGAAGCCTCCGTCGACAACAGCCACTGTGCCTGTGACGAACTTTGCGGCATCGCTCATCAGATAGTGTATCGTTCCGCATAGCTCCTCCGGCTCTCCCATTCTGCCGAACGGAGTTTGTCTGATCACGTCCTGTCCGCGCTTGGTGTAGGTGCCGTCGGGGTTTGTCAGCAGCGAGCGGTTCTGCTCCGTAAGGAAGAATCCCGGGGCTATGGCGTTCACGCGTATTCCCTCTCCGAACTTCTTCGCACATTCCGTTGCCATGAAAGCCGTGAAGTTGCTGATGCCTGCCTTTGCCGCAGCATATCCGCAGACGCGTGTCAAGGGTCGGAAAGCTGCCATTGAGGAGAAGTTGATGACGGAGCCTTTGCCCTGCTTCGCCATCGGCTTGAGGAACACCTGTGTAGGAATCACGGTACCTGTGAGGTTGAGGTTCAGCACGGTCTGGAACTCTTCAGCCTTCAGATTGAAGAAGTTGTCCTCCGGTCCGATTGTAGCTCCCGGCATGTTTCCTCCTGCGGCATTGAGCAGAGTGTCCACCTTGCCGTATTTCGCCAGGATGTCGTTGCAATTTTTCTCCACCGCAGCCTGGTTCATCACGTCGGTCTTCATGAACTCGCATTGTCCTCCTGCAGCCACGATATCGTCGACAATCTTCTTACCCACCTCTTCTTTTCTGCCGAGTATTATCACCTTTGCTCCTTCCAGAGCGAGATATTTTGCTATGCAGCGTCCCAGTATGCCTGTTCCGCCGGTTATCACCACTACGTAGTCTTTAATATTAAATAGGTTGTTCATATTTATTTGCTGTTTTATTTTCTGTTCTTTACGAGATTCAAGAGGACCCTCAAGAGGCAGGCAAACCAGTCCTCCCCGTCTTACCTCTCTCCCGTCTCCCCTGCAGGGGAGAAGCGGTTTGACCATCTTCTGAAAAGCTATATGTCAGACTCTTTCCGAATCACTCTCTCATAATCTTCCGATGATGGATATCACTCCTCCCAGAATCTCCAGACTGATAGATATTATTCCTCCCAGAATCCTGGCTGATGGAATGGTTTTCCGAGTTCGCGGTCCACGGTGGCAATGATGCCCTGCACCTGTCCCATGGCGAACATTCTGCCCAGGAAGCTGTATCCGGCGTTATATCCACGCTCTGCGTCGCCGAGCATCGTCATGCCGTGGTCCACACGCATCGGCAAGCGAGCTATGTTAGGATTGTCTGCTCTGCCCTCCTCTTCCTTCTCGAAGATGCGTGCCAGCTCTATCAGGTCTGCCCTGCCGCCGAGGTGCGATGCTTCGGTAAAGTTTCCGTCCTTGAAGATATGGCATGAGCGCATGTGTACGAACCATGTGCGTGAGGCATACTTGCGTGCCAGTTCCTGCACGTCGTTGTGAGCACCAGCCGAGAGGGAGCCTGCGCAGAAGGTGAGTCCATTGTGAGGGTTGTCCACAGCCTTCAGGAACCATTGTATGTCCTCGTCGCAGGTGACGATGCGTGGCAGTCCGAGAATCTGGAATGGAGGGTCGTCGGGATGCACACACATATACATGTCGTACTCGTCGCACACCGGCATGATGGCCTCCAGGAAGTACTTCATGTTCTCACGGAGCTGCTCCTTCGAGATGCCCTTGTAGAGGTCGAGCAGCTGTCGGAACAGTTCCACCGGATGCTCGTCGTCCTCCTTTATGTTTCCGCTCACGAAGCCCTGGGTCTTCACGATGATGTTCTCCACGAGCTTGTGGTCATCTTCTGGGGTCATGGTCTTCTTCAGCCTTTCCACCTCCTTCAGGATGTCCTCGCTCCACGACTTCTCCGCGTCCTTGCGCTTCAGTATGCAGATGTCGAAGTATGCAAACTCCGCATGCGAGAAATACAGGTTTGTCGTGCCGTTGGGGTTCTTGTGGTCGAGGTCTGTGCGAGCCCAGTCGAGCACAGGCATAAAGTTGTAGCAGATGGTGTGTATACCTTCGAGCGATAGGTTCTTCAGGCTCTCCTTGTAGTTCTCTATCAGCTGGTCGCGGTCAGGTCCCGCATATTTTATGCTTTCGCATACGGGCAGGCTTTCCACCACGCTCCATCTCATGCCGTAGCTTTCGATATAATCTTTCAGGTCCTTTATCTTCTCGCGCGTCCACACTTCTCCGTTTGGCACATCGTGCAGCGCCGTGACGATACCCTCCACGCCGATCTGTCTCAGCATGTCGAGAGTTATCTTGTCATTCTTTCCGAACCATCTCCATGTTCTTTCCATAATTATTTTTGTATGCTTAATTGATTTGTTCTGCGATAAATTTAAAGACATGCAAATATAGCAAAAAAAATCTGTAACCGCCAAGACTTTTCACCTTTTTTACCATCACATTACGGTTATTGTATATTAAACAGCCTTCCGGTCTGCATATAGCCATACAAAAAGGCGGACAGATGGAAAATCAAACATTCCCATTGTCCGCCCCTACTTATTGTTTCTCTGATAAGATCTTCACACTCGGAAGAATAAAGCAAGCGTCTTCTCTCGCCTAATCGGATTATTATAGCGAGGCGTCGCTACACGTTTTTACCGACACTTACTTTACAACTACTTTCCTTCCGCCTACGACATACATTCCCGGCTTCAGAGAGCGAAGGACCTTTGCCGATGTGTCGGCAGATACGAGCTGTCCGTCAAGCGTGTAAATTCCGCTCTTTGCCTTCACGCTCTTTGCCTTCACGCCAGTCACTCCCGTCGTGCCGTCATCCTGTATCCGGATATTGTCCACTATGATTGCGCTGGACCCATCGAGCAGTTCGCCATGCAGACGCACATATACGAACGGATATTGTGCAAGAGGAGTGAGGTCTACCGTACGCGTACGCCACTCTGCGCTCTGCGCGTCATCAAGGGTTTCATATTCCATGCGGTCAATCTCTGTCCAGGTGTTGAGGTCTGTAGAATACTCTATTGCCAAGTTGGCATACATCGACAGTTCAGGATCCACATAGAAGTCATACTTCATTTCCGGTTTCTTTGCTCCCTCCATGCATATCTTTCCCGAACGTAGATTGCAATAAGCTCCTTCAGCTCCCAGGAATGCGGCACAGCCGTTGTCGTTGTCGGAGCTCATGCCCGTAGAGAAGCGGAAGAAGAGCATGGTGTTGATGTCTTGCGTAAGGTCTATCCACCATAGATATTTGCTCTGTCGCTCATATTCCGGCGAAAAGCCCTCCGTCATAGGCAGCTGATACGGCTTGCCGATAATCAGCGAGTTGGAGACTATACCCTCGTCGCTGCCTGCACGGTTCGTAGCCTGCACTACGTAACATGCCTGGAATTGGTCGTCGGTGTTGAGGTCGAAGCTCTTGTCTACAAACGAAGTGCCTTTCACTCCCTCTGCCACCACATTGAATTCCTGTGTGTAGTATTTCACCGCCGTAATGGTGTATGTAAGCGTAGACGGATCTATGGCGCCGCCCTGAGAGTCTTTTTCCGGTGCGTTCCATGTGAGGAGCACTCCATCAGCCTGCTCAGCGGCTTTCACTTCGCTCACGCTGCCAGGTGCCACGATACCTACCTTCACGCTTGTTTCCGCCTCAAGACTCTCTCCCTTGTCGTTTGTCGAGGTTACGGTATATTTATGTGTTCCGTCTGTCAGTCCGGTTTCGGCAGTATCCGTGAAAGACAACTTCTTGCCAGGCTCCGGATTCTGGAACACTTTCACCACGTTGTCTCCGTCGCGCTTTATCGTTATCTTGTCTATGCTTTCAAGGGTCTTTCCCTCAGCAGTCTGCGCAGGAGCCGTGAACGACAGTTCCACCTCAAGCTTACCGCCAGCTCCAGCCACGGCTGCAAGGTCTGCTATCGGTGCCGGAACCTGCATCGTGCCTCCTTCGGTCACCGTCAAGGAGTCTACATACAGCAGATATGAGTCAGAAGGACTTATGTCGTGTATTCCGAAATTATAGTTTCCGTCTTCATCCACTTTCACTACTGCCGAGAACTCTACAGCCTCTTCCTCTTTTACTATGACGTCCTGCTTCTTGCCCAGAATCTGATATTGTGCCGGGTCTGTACCTTTGCCGAAGCCAACCTCGAACGCTTGTCCCTTATAGTCCTCATAATCAGGCAGTCCGCCCCAGTATTTGAATGCAAGTTTATAGTATCTGCCCGGCTGGAGATGAATGGCTGGCGAAATGAGCCAGTCGTCTGAACCGTTCCCCCCTCCTGCCTGCGAATATACATAGCCGCTTGTCTGCAACCACGTGCTATAGTCCTGGTTCTGGTCGAGCACGGTCCAGTAGTCAAGAGCTCCGTCGTTAAACTGTTCTTCGAACGGCACTTCATATGCAGAGCCCACAACAACCTTGTTTGTCTCCGTAGAATAGCCTTCGTTGCCCATAAACTGGGCAGCCACCGAGTAGTAGTATGCCGTCATTCCGCTCCCCTCGGGCAGCTGTTCCGTAAAGGTCGTACCCTTCAGTCCGTCTGCAACAACCTCTTCGCCCGGCATGCGCACCAGCTTATACGTAACGTCTTCCGGCACGAAATATCCTCCGTTTATTCCGCTCTCCACAGCAGGCCACGTCACGGTTGCCTTCCTATTGTCGTCCACCGTAAGTTTGGCTTCGCCCCATCCTACAGAAGCCGGCGTATCAGGTCCTACAAAGAAGGACGTCTTGTACAGCGGACTTCTACCTACGCCGTTCTCGGTATATACCTGCACGGAGTTATAGTCGTTGGCAAACGCTATCGGCTCTGTCGTCACGTTCTCTCCGGCGTTGGCCTTACCTGTAGCAATCGTCTCGCCGTCTTTCGTCACGGTCCATGTCAGCTCTCCCGTCAGCTCTTCTCCCGCGAAGGTCTTCGTCGGCATGGCAAACGAGAGTGTACCCGTCAGACTCGGTCCCTCAAAGTTGGTAGCGAGCTCCGTTATCGCTGCCGGTGCTCCATCCTCGGCTGCCGCCTTGAACTTGTACAGACAGGAGAACTGCTCCCCGTTCGGGAAGTCGCCCACGAGCGTTGCCGTCGCCGTTGCCGGGTCTACCTTATACAGGGAACTCTTGCCGTCGTCAGTCTGTGCCGCCCAGTATATTGTCCCTTCGTCGTAGTAAGCACTCTGAATCTTCTCAGAAGGCTTTATTCCGGTCTCTCCCACTTCGGTAAACGAGCCATTGACGGGATTCACCGTATACAGCTTTCCGCTTTTGCCAATGGCATAGAGCGTGCCCTCGTCGTTGTCGGCAAGTGCCACCATTCGCTCGCTGATTTTACTTATCAATATCTTTGTAGCCCTACGCACCGTGAGGTCTACTGTGCCAAACTGGTACGCATCGCCGCCATAGTTGTAGAAGCAGCCGTAGAATTTGTTCGCAGACGCATCCCATGTCAACGCCGTCGGCACATCGGCATAGCTTCCAATATATCCGTACGACGAGGAGTGATAGTCTTCTCTCGACATCTTGTACACATGGCCGCTGGCTATACCATCTTCAATCTCCACATTGTACAGATACAGATTCTCGTTGTCAGCCACGCCGCCGCCCGTTCCGTCCATATAGCGCCCCGTAGCCTCCGTACTGAGCTTCAGCGAAGGGTCAGCCGCATTGAACGAATAGATGCCGTAGGGGTCGGTATACGAACTTCCCGTCCATCCGTTGGCATGGATAAGGTTTCCGCAAAGCTTTGGCTGAGCCACAGCCGCTGCCGGAAGCATGGCAGAAACGATAAGTGATAAAATTGTTCTTTTCATAAGCAAACGCTTTTTAAGTTTTACTATTTGAATGTTTTCTCGATGCAAAAGTAGCATTATTACCATAAACGAATGCAACAAGCCTACTGTTTTCATCACTTTTTCTCGGAAAACGTGACTAAAAGAAAGAACACGATACGTTTTTTTGCCCATTTATAGCAGCAAAACAGCAGGACAGCCCACCCGTCTCCTCTTGTTTGTTTGCAAGAGAAAAGAAACGAAATAACTTGTGTGTGTCACAATAAAGATATAATTTTGCGCACAATTGACTAATTCGTAAATTAACAGATACGCACATCATTATCATATATGAACATAAGAAGCATCATCATTAAGGCAACAGCACTATTTGTAGTCATAGGGGCAATGGCAGCCCTGCTCGCATACAACAGCCCTGACACGGAGAGGAAAGAAACTGCCTCAAAGGTAGACTACCGCACTTACTGCTACGGACAAAATGCCGACGCCACCAACTCATACTACAAGCTGCTTTCGCTATACCGCAACGGACAAAGGAGCGAATATATCTGCGCCTCGCTTGAACTATGCGGAAACTCGCTCTACCTGAACGGACACTACGCCAAAGCCTTCGATGCATATATCATGGCAATGGAGATGGCAGAGGACACGGGAAATACAAGAAGCATGGCAATATGCTATTACAACATCGGAAACATATTCGTCATCTTCAAGGATTACGAGATGGCTGCCGACTACTACGAAAAAGTACTGGCACAGCCTGAAGACAAAAACCACAAAAGCACAAAGTGCCTGGCAGCAAGATATCTTGTGATGTGCTACGCCAAGACGGGAAAGAAGGACAAAGCCAGACAAACGCTTAAACGAGCCGAACAGATGCCCCTGTCTGACAGACACATAAACGAATACTACCGACTCTACTGTACAGCCCTCGTGGCAGACATGGACGGGAAACACGATGTGGCTCTCGACATGCAGAAACAGGCATACGCCATCACACGGAAACACGGCATGAAGATTGGAATGGGAGCCTATCCGCTGAGCGAACAGGCAAGTATTCTCGCCGCGGCAGGACGCTACACAGAAGCCGCCGACATACAAAGGACCGCCATGCACATAGCAAGAAGCGAGAAGGCATACAACCAGCTCGACGATGCCTGCGTGGCGCTCGACAGCCTGTTCAGAAAACTGAACCTGCCCGACAGCGCCGCCGTCTATCTGAACATGCACAGAGACCTGACAGCGGAGAAACTCAGCGCCGCCGACTTCTATTCCGCCAGAAACAAGCTGAAGGCGTATGAAGACGGAATGAACACAAGGAAGATAAACCTGCTGAAACGGAAAGTGAACATGATGCTGGCTGGCATAGTAATGATGATCATTGTGCTGGCAGTAATACTGTTCTACAGCCATAAGCTGAGAAAGGCATACCGCATGCTCGCTCTGAAAAACCGACAGCTGATTTCCGAACAGGACGAAAACCAGAAGCTCTTGGCTGAGAAAAACGCCGAAGGCGCCACTTGCCAAGGGAATGACCCTGACGCCGAAA
>URLQ01000126.1 GCA_900548745.1 uncultured Prevotella sp. | reverse complement strand
CATCCTAATCACAATCCGTCTAAATCCCGATGTTAATATATAATCCTCCGCATGGTAAATCTATCCGTGTGCCAAAAATATTCGATTCGTGTTCAAAGGAAAAAATCCGTGTTCATCTGTGCAATCTGTGGGAGAATAAAAAATATCCGTGGGATTCGCGATTACTTCCCTTTGGTCAGTGGGTTTTCGACAAATCTCGTGTTCAAAGAAAAATCCGTGTTCATCTGTGTGTGCCAAAAACATCCATCGATTTAATACACGCCTATATTTATTTTATGTCGTTTTTACGCCTCTTGAAGTGTTAATGAACGTCAAGAAAAGTGTAACCTTCATAGGAAAGTTACACATTTTTGATAGGAATGCAACAACAAGTATAGGAATGCAACACCTTTTTTCAAAAAAAATATTATATCTTTGCAGACCCATGAAATAGCATTAACACAATTTTTTTACAAATAAATCAAACTAAATTTATGGTTCAAATTACAAGACAAAACTGTAGGTCGTTTACCGGCCGTTTCTGGAATGGGGGAGGCTGTCCGAAAACCTATTAGGATAGTGAACAGCTGACAATGGTTACTATTCATTATGCTTGTTATATTTGTTTAACTTTGTATATTCTTGAATATCAATTATTTTGCTTATATTTGTAGTATATAATTCACTAAAATATGGCATATAAAAAAGGTCAAGATAGACATCAGAGGGTTCTTTTCCCAGATTGCATTGACGAGTATGTAGAGTCAGACGCCCCTGTTCGCTTGTTTGATGCTTTCGTTGACAGCCTCAAAATGGATGAACTTGAATTTATTCGCAGCACTCCTGCCGAGACTGGCACTCCTGGGTATGATCCTCGCGATCTGCTCAAACTCTATATTTATGGTTACTTCTATCAGGTACGTTCCTCTCGTAAACTAGCCCGTGAATGCAAGTGTAACGTAGAGGTTATGTGGCTGCTTAACAAGCTGACTCCCGATTTTCGTACAATCTCTGATTTCCGCAAGGATAACAAAAAGGCTATAACTAAAGTATATAAGGAATTCAACAAGTTCTGTATGGGACTGAAGCTCTTCTCCAAGTCATATATCTCCATTGACGGAAGCAAGTTCAAGGCTGTAAACGCCAAGGACAACAACCTAACTCTGAACAAACTCGATGATCGAATCAAGCGTCTTGATGAGCATATTTCAATCTACATGGAAGAGCTTGATGCATACGACCATGAAGAAGGGCGCAAGCTCTCAAAAGACGAGTTGCAACGTAAACTCGATGTTTGTAAGGAGCGCAAGGAACGTTATGAGGGCTATCGTGATACTCTTGAAAAGAGTGGCGAAAGTCAGATTTCCCTAACCGACCCAGATTCCCGACTAATGAAAGCTAACGAAGGCTTTTGTGTAGGCTATAATGTGCAGACCGCCGTTGATGCAGGAAGCCACATGATAGCCGGCTTTCAAGTAACAGACAGTCCTACTGACCATGGTCTAATTACAAGCGTTGCATCAGAGGTGAAAGCCGATTATGGCGTAGAGGTTCTTGAAACTACAGCAGATAAGGGATATGAATGTCCTGAGGATCATGCTGATGCATTGGCTAATGGTATTATACCAAATGTTATACAGCGTGATGGCGGATGCACAGAGCAAGTTCAGTTTAACTACAATGAGGCGACTATAACTGACGCACAAAAGGCAAGCACAAAGCCCGAAGATATGAAGGCTTGCCTTGAAGCAGGTGTTATCCCAGATACATACAAGGATATCCTAACCGATGTCCATATCGCAGAAATCAAGGAATACTCATCTGATGTGGCTGATTCTGCAGTACTTCAGATGACACCAGAACAAATGCGTGCTAAGGCTCTTGAGGGATACTTTGTAAGGGATGCCGAACGTAACCTTGTCTATTGTCCTCAAGGGGAAATACTGAGACAGAAGTCAACCAAGAGAAACGGCATGATACGATACTGCAACAAGCTCGCTTGCAAGAAATGCAAGTGCAAGTGTACCGTACAGAAATTCAAGGAGGCTGACTTTGGTAAGGATACCTTGATTAGAACAACCAAAGCAAAGCGTAAGCAACTTAAAGATGAGAACGATGACAAACCGAAACCTCCAAGAACGAAGGTTATAAAGAAAGTTGTTTGTTACGTTTTGCATCTCGATCAGAACAAGATGGATAATCGTAAGTGTCTCTCCGAACATCCTTTTGGAACCATGAAGCGGGCACTTGGACAATACTATTTTTTACTGAAAGGCAAACTGAAAGTAATGGCTGAGATGGGGCTATTCTGCCTATCTTACAACCTTCGTCGTGCCATATCCCTCAAAGGGGTGCCAGCACTTATAGCATCTCTTAGATAAAGACTATTACCATCGAAAAACACACACAATTATTACTCATATCGGCTTTTCTTGGCCCTTATGACAATTTGTTTAACATAAACTGAAATTTTAATATGAAAACTTATATGCCCTTAGATGGGTTTAGGTGGAGTTGCGATAGCGACTCTGCCCTCTGTGATATTCCCCAAACTAATGTTCTCGGACAGGCTGGGGGGGTAATCGTTGCTTCGCACTCCTTCCACTGATGTTGCTCACGTTGTTGCTTCTGCCTACACGTATGGTGGCGCAGACTACAACAGAAGACCAACGCTGTGTTTTATTCAATGGCTTGGATGGTATAACCGGTGTTACCATTACTGACAAAGGCAGTTATCCTTGGCAGAAGCTGGACTTGAATGCCGAAGGAATGGAGAATGTCTCTTCCTATTTTACAAATGAAAGCAAGGGACTGATGTCAAGTAATTGTAAAAAATCATATACTACTTCTGAGACTGTGATAGAATTCAATGTAGAAAAGTCTATATTATTTTCGTTCAAATATCTCGTGTCGTCAGAACAAAAATATGATGTATTCACTATTACTTTAGATGGAAAAAAGCTTGAGGGTATTAGCGGTACAAGCCAATATGAGTATAAAAAAATATTATCTGTTGGCAAACATTCTTTGACGTTATCTTACAAGAAAGACCAAAGTAAAAATGAAGGTGCTGACCGTGCGTTCATATACGATTTAAAAACTTCAACCACAATTGATGGCTATGTGGCAGAGTACGATGCCACTAACAATACATTGACTTTCAAAAAAATCGCTTCTATCAATTCGGAACCCATTGATTTGAACCGTATAGTTATGGTGAATAACAAACAGACGGTGATCAATCTGTGCTCCCTTTTAGGTATAAAAATAGGAACTATTAAGAATGTCATTTTCGAAGAAAGCTTCAATACATACACTCCTACTTCGTTGAAAGAATTCTTTCGTGGCTGCACAGGTTTGGATAAAATTACAGGTCTTAAATATTTGAACACAGCAGAGGTGACGGATATGTCATACATGTTCTGGAATTGTAGAAACCTATCTTCACTCGATCTCTCTAATTTCAATACAACGAAGGTGGAGAATATGTTGGGCATGTTCTTTGATTGTGAAAACCTCTCTTCGCTCGTCTTATCTAATTTCAACACAGCGAATGTGACGGATATGTCGAACATGTTCAGCTATTGCAATATGCTCGAAAAACTCAATCTCTCTAATTTCAATACAACGAAGGTGGAGGATATGTCGTACATGTTCAATATGTGTCAAAAACTCACCGAACTCAATCTCTCTAATTTCAAGACTGAAAAAGTGAAGAATATGAAATACATGTTCAGCTATTGCAATAAGCTCAAAAAACTCGATCTCTCTAATTTCAATACAGCGAATGTGACGAATATGTCAAGCATGTTCTATGGTTGCTCTACTCTCCAAACTATCTATGTCAGCGATGACTTTGTTGTGACAGGAATAACAAAAGAAGATTATAAAAAGGATATGTTTACAGGTTGTAAAGTGCTCAAGGGTGCTCTTACAGAGTATGACGCTAATAAGACAGGCAGCGAATACGCCAACTACAAGACAGGCTACTTCACCAAGCTGGTAGGCATGAATGGCGATGAGAAGATAGGAGCAGCGGGAGAAACACTTACAGCAGCGAGTCTTGCTCTTAACGATGACAAAGACCTCGTGGTTTACGATCCATTCACAGCTACAGCTGCTTCTTACAATCGTGATATAAAGACTGGTACCACATGGGGTACTCTCTGCTTGCCTTTCGAGGTATCGCTCGACGAACAGAACTTCCGTGCCTTCGAACTTGGTTCTGTAAACAATAGCGAAGTGGTACTGAAAGAACTGAATGCAACTATCCCTGCCGGCACACCTATTTTTATTAAGATGAATGAGGGACAAACCGCTCTCAACTTCTCTGTAGCCGACAAGAAGATTGAAAAGGATGCTCAGACTGCAGCAACTACAGACGGCGGCTATCAGCTTGTTGGTATCTATGCCACAAAGATGTTTGACAAGACTGACAACAACTGCTACATCCTTAAGAACGGCAAACTGATGAACCCTGCCAAGATATTAAATGGAACATCGACAGAAGCCGTTGGCTCCAAGCCTTTCCGTGCATATATGGAGGATAACAGTTCGTCTGCATCAGGTGCAAAGATGTTCGGCATCTCTGAGAACGGCAGCAACCCTACAGACATCGACCAGTTGACAGACACCCTCAACGACAGCAATGCCGTATACTACGACCTGCAGGGACACCGTCTTAGCCAGCCGCAGAAGGGCATCAACATCTTGAAGGTGGGAAACAAGACAATGAAAGTAATAATAAAATAAGGAGGAACAATCATGAAAAAGAAAGAATATATCAAGCCGGAAATGAATGTCTTCAAAGCAGATATGCAGGCTATCCTTGCTGGTAGCCAAATAGAAACAATACAGTTAGAAAGAGCTTCCGAGACTGACTACACGGATGAACAGGTTAAGACCTTGTGGGACAGAGAGGAGACCAAGACAATCTGGGCAGACTAAATAATAAGCATCAAGACAAGGAGGAAGGCGTTCCGCAATAGGACCAGCCTTCAAGATTATAAACGAAGATGGACACATCATCCTTACGGGAGTAACTTCTCGTCGGACCGATGTGTCCTTCTTTTTACACCAATTGTAACTCGGTTGTAACACATTCTTCACATCCTGCCCTTACCTTTGCACCATAATTATATGATAACGGATTTATGATACAGAAGATTGGCAGACTCATTGCCCTTGCAGCCTTTGGCTCTATTGCAATGAATGCATCCGCACAGAGCAACGGCGGAAAGGATGAAAAAGTGGATCTCACACCGGAAATACATGGTACGGTGAGAGGAAAGTATGAATACCAGACGGAAGAGGGTGAGGGACGCTTTGAAGTGCGTAACGCCCGGTTGAGCGTAACGGGCAATGTGGCTAAGGCTGTTGAATACAAGGCAGAGATAGACCTTAGCGACGAAGGACAGATAAAGATGCTTGATGCTTACACCAGACTGAAACCTTTCGACGGCTTCAGCTTTACGATAGGTCAGATGCGTGTGCCGTTCACTATCGACGCACACCGTTCTCCTCACCAGCAGTATTTTGCCAACCGCTCCTTTATTGCCAAGCAGGTTGGTAATGTGAGAGACGTTGGTGCGACATTGGGCTATAGAATGGACCTTGGCTTTCCCGTAATCTTGGAGGCAGGACTCTTCAACGGCTCGGGACTGACGAACCAGAAAAACTATTGGACGAAGAAGGTTAACTTCTCAGCAAAGGCGCAGATGTTCTTCCCACAGGGTTTCAATCTGACACTCAGCACGCAGAAGATCAGTCCGAACGGAAACGGTATAATGATGTACGATGCCGGTGCCTACTGGCAGAAGAACGGATGGCACGTTGAGGCTGAGTATCTGTATAAACACTACAACGACGACGCTTTCAAGGCTGTTCATTCTTTCGACGGCTTCGTGAACTATGACATTGCCGTTGCCGGCAAGCGCAATCTCATAAAGAAAGTCTCTCCGCTCGTGAGATATGACTTCATGACTGACCATAGCGACGGCACTCTTGATGATGAAGGCAAGATGAAACTTACCGACTATAAGCGTTCTCGTATTTCGGGTGGTGTGACACTTAGTCTTGCCAAGCCGTTCGTCTCCGATATAAGGATAAACTACGAGAAATACTTCTACGGAAAGAATGCCCTGCCGAAGGTCTCGGAGCGCGACAAGATCGTGTTTGAGGTCATGACGCGATTCTGATTTTTTCAAGTAGACGAGTAGACAAGTAGACAAGTAGACGAGTAGATTTGCATTACTTGTTTCGATAACCAAGCTAATTTCCTTGTCTACTTGTCTACTCGTTAACTCGTCAACTGTTTCGCAAAAAACTTGCGAAACATCATCTTACAGTGATGTGGAAACAGCCCTGCTTTACTTCATATTTGATGTAGCAGCGGTTGTTTTCTCGCATATCACGGAGCACCTCGCTGAGCACCCATTTCAGGGTGTCGTTTCTTACAGCACGTCTTGCCGGACCTTCCGGGTCGCTGACGGTAGTATAGCGGTTATAGCAGATGTCGAAGGTGGTGCCGTAGAGATGACATGAGTTCTGAGTGGCGTTTCTGTTTGTTCCACGAAGCTTGTCTACATCCTCATGAGTGCGCAATACGCTGGTAATGATAAATTTATGCAGCGGAATCTTTTTAATCTGAAGACTGTCGAAGAAGCTTCTGCCTATGTCGTTAAGTAATATTGCAGCCCGTGGCACGAGGTATGGAATGCTGCTCTTCAGCTTGTCTACAGTATAGTAAGGACTGGCACTAACGTATACCAGTTCCTTCTTTCGTCCTTCAGCATCCTCTCTGTTCATTACCGGCTTCACGCCATATAGCTTAGCGGACTCCAGTTGCACGTTGTTGCTGTCGGGGAAGGCATCGCAGAAGCGTGGCACGCTGTATATGCGGTTTTTTATCTCCTTACCGTTTTTGTCGAAGAATCTCGAAGGCTTGTCCAGAGGCACATTAGAGGCGTTGCGCCTCAGGGAGTCGTATTCAGAAACGTGTGTAGAATCGTTTTTCGAGTCGTTGTTGTTATCTCTATCAGCTGCAATCTTAGGGAAGATGCAGCGTGTTAGTGCGAGCAATATAACTATTGAGAAGAATATGGCGAGATAATTGTTTTTTGTAATTTTCATCTTTTTTTATTTTGTGTGCAAAGATAATGCAAATCGAGTGGAGAACGAAATAAATTTATTTATTTCTTATCCCGAGATGCCGCTTATCTTATCAAAAGATACAGCAAAAAGTTGAAAATCAGTAAAAATTAAAGCAAAATAGTTGAAAATGACTGAATTATGTCGGTGAATGGTTTTTTCCATTCACCGACATCAGAAGACAGGAAAATGCCAGTTTAAGACAGATTTTCCCCTTATCCGAAAGGATATTATCCTGTGACAGGACTTACTTTTCTTCCGCAATTTGTATGATGCGCCTGATGCCTCTGTTGCGTTGGTTGGTGATGAGCGGCACACGTTCTACCACCACCATAGAAGTGTCGAGACCCAATGCTTTTGGCTCGTCGATACCTATCTTGCTGATAAGAGCGTAGAAAGTCATCAACAAGTTCTGCTGGCGGTTGCCGGAACTCTCCGGATAATATACGCGATGAATGATGATGAATCGGAAATCGCCAGGGATTCTGTTTTTGCGAAGCGAAGGATAGGTGCTTTGCAAATCTACCTTTCCGTCTGCTACCAGATCTTCCACTACTTGTCGCAGATAGAGACTCACCCTAGGCTCTATGCGGAAACCAATGTGCATGGTTACGCTGTAGAGGGTGTCGGGAATCAGGGTCTCGCAGTTGTACTCCAGCGTGTCAGGAGTGTCATCAAACTCCATGTTGATAAGCCAGTAATGGTCTGCACGTTTCGGCTGCTTGTTGATGATGGAGTAGAGCAGTTTGTCGTCTACGGTACCTTCCAGGTTGGCATGGTTTATATAGACAAGGTTGGAGGCGTACTTGGGGATGCTCTCGTCGGCCTTGATGTCGGAGATAATCTGATAATAATCATCCAGAGGTTTGGCGCTGATATAATGGCGGCGTATCTTCATGGCTCTCACCCATACATACATCATCAGGAACAGGATGCCGCCTATGAGCATCGTACACCATCCTCCTGCGAGAAACTTCGACAGGTTGGCTGCCAGAAAGATGGCCTCGATGGTGCAGTATGCGCCCATAAACAATATCGTGAGGATTCGCGACACGCCCTTGCTGTGCAGGTAGAAACCGAGCAGCAGGGTGGTCATTAGCATGGTGATGGTGATGGCGAGTCCGTAGGCTGCCTCCATGTGCGAGGAGTCGCGAAAGAGCAGGATGATGATAACCACGCCGATGTACATGGCAAAATTGATCATCGGGATATAGAGCTGTCCCTTTACATGGGTAGGATGCTTGATTCGCATGCGGGGCCAGAAGTGCAG
>URLQ01000125.1 GCA_900548745.1 uncultured Prevotella sp. | reverse complement strand
TTTGTTGCTCAGGAACTTATAAATAAAGTTAAATCAAAGTGTTGCGGAATTAAGGTATTCCTATAAATCCCAGCTGCAAACTTACAAAATATTTATTCAAAAATATGCATCAAACTGTATTTTTTTGTGGTTCATCCTACATTTCGAGTGATACTGTTCATTATGTTTTTTCTGTGTGAAACTATCGCTCCAAAATCAACCTCCAAACAACTTCAAATAGAAAGTTACCGAATTTCTATGAGAAAGTTACGGACTTTCTATGGGAAAGTTACCGAATTTCTAAAAGAAGACAAATCAGCGGCTTTCGGAACATCAATTCATAATGGTCCATTTTATCCAAAAAACAGCATGAACAACATTTATTCTGTCTTACTGTCGAATTTGTATATTTATACAGAAATGGATATTTACTGATGTCATTGGAAAAGGTCGTCCGGAAGAATGGATTTTCCTTTCGTATAAAGAAAAATCCCTGTCCTGACTTTCTACAAGCCGGTACAGGGACAAATCTACACAAATTTTTCTTAGGACTTTTCTGTCAAACAGTTATCCAATAATACAATCTCTACCTTAAACAATAATACTAACAACCATGATTTTATTTATGCTCGAAAAACAAATACTCTTTTCATCATCTACGGCTCGCCTACTCCGCTGTAGCTGCTGTATCTTTCTTTGTAGTATCTACCGGCTCCATGAGATACATTCCATCTCCTGCTGTATTGCCTGTAGCTGGCTCCGCAACTTCTGTTGCCGGTTCTGCTGAGTTTGTGGTCGGCTCTGCCGGAGCTTCCACTGGCTCTACAGGAGTAGAGGTGACGGTGGTATCTGTTGTATCATTAGCCAAACCATCCGGCGCATTTCCTATCATTGCCTTATTTGCAAATACACTACTTATTGAAACCATTGCGAATGTTGCGAACGCTGCAAAAAATAACTTCTTCATAATTTAATCTCCTATACTTTAAATTGTTGTTTTGAAATGATTTTATTAATTCTCTCTTTCTGAACTTCTCCCCGTCGCCATATCTGTGGATTGAGGAGTCATCCTTGGGGTTTGTTGAACTTCTTGTCGTCGTTCGCTAAATATAATGCAAGCTGCGTGCCAGAAGCATGAAAAGCACCATAACTCTTTGATAATCAACGAATGGCACACTATGCCAAGAATTCACGTATTGTGGAAAGTGTGGAACATGTGTGGAATTATTCCACAAACATAGCTCTACACTCGGTATACCGCTGCTTCACCACACCATCATCACATTCCTTGAATCCACGATAGGCTGGGTGCTTCCTGTCGGAAAGGTGAGGAGGTGAGAGTAAAAACAAATTCAACTGGTTATTTTCATGGTTGCCTGCAGGTGTCTTGGGGGAAAGTCGTCCGGAAGAACGGATTTTCATTTCTTATAATGAAAAATCCCTGTGCTGACTTTCTACAAGTCGGTACAGGGACAAATCTACACAAATATTTTCTTATGACTTTTCTGTCAAACAGTAATCCAATAATACAATAATCTACTTTACTAAAATTTTGCTTGTGAATATAAATTCATTAAGCGACATTAAGTTATACAGTTTACGGAATTTTGGTTACAACCGAGTTACGATGAAATAAGTCTTACAGCCATGCCATCCCCATAGCCTCATCATCCAGACTCTATGCCACAGACAGGCTTCACAATCATTCGGACTCAACCTCATCAGCTTCATGGCTCTCCGCATCCTGCAGACTCTTCCTGTATTCAGAGGGCGACATACCGGTATGCTTCTTGAAGCATTTGCCGAAATACTTAGGGTCGGCGAAGCCTACGGCGTAGGCAATCTGCGAGAATGTCATAGTACTCTCTTCCACGAGGTCTTCGGCACGCTTCATTCTGATGTGGCGCAGGAAATCGTTCGGCGACATGTCGGCAATCTGCTTCAGCCTTGAATAGAACGTGCTGCGCCCCATACTGAGCGCCACAGCCATATCGTCCACCTTCAGGTTCCCATCCCCGATATGCTCCTCGATGTATGCCAGTAGCTTGTTCATGAACTCCTTGTCCTCGTCCACTATTTCCGGCTTGCGCAACATATAGCGCACCTTGCCGGCATCCGCCTTCTCCGTAGCTTCCTCGGTTATCTGCTCCGCCCGACGCTTCATATAGGTTCTGATTCCGAAATACACGATGGTCAGTACAAAGACGGTAATCAGCGCCCTGCCCCACCAGCTCTCCGCAAAAGTCGGTTCGGCATGAATCACGAGCTGGCGCTCATTGTCAATCCACACACCGTCGCCGTTGGTGCTGCGCACGCTGACTGTATGCGTGCCGGCAGGGAAATGGTTGAACGACGCACTATTGCTGCCTGGATGCACATAAACCCACTTCTCGTCGTCCACCCTGTAGGCATAGCGTATGCCGCAATTCTCGCTCTCGGTCGATACCGAAGAGTGGGAACTGTAATCGAGGGCAGAGAAGAAGAGTGTGAACGAACGATGGTCCACGTCAACATTCAGCTTCGGAGTGTTGAGGATAGGCTGTTCGTTGTCGCGGTCCATGTATCTTATCGACGTGAACACAATGTTCGGTGCATAGCTGCTTCTGTCCATCCGCTTGGGCAGGAAGGATATCGCACCACCCTCAGTGGGGATGACTATGCGGTCGGTCTTGTCAGAATGCGAGGGCATACCCTCCGATATATTCACTCCGCCAATCTCGTCTGCGCCGTATTCCTTCAGTCCCGACTTGCCGATACATGCTATGCGGCTCTCGCCGATAACCCACAGGTCGCCCTGGTTGTCGGTGAGCAGGCTCTGTATCGTGCC
The DNA here is from genome assembly GCA_900548745.1 of uncultured Prevotella sp. GTDB lineage: Bacteria > Bacteroidota > Bacteroidia > Bacteroidales > Bacteroidaceae > Prevotella. Next base: position 5,625 of record URLQ01000125.1, on the reverse strand, counting down.
GTTGCTGTATATCTGTGTGGCGGCATTCCCGTCCTTGTCCTCCACAGGCTTGAAACGCAGGTCGTCCTGCAGAAGATTCCCGGCATCCGCATATTGCAGACCGCCGCCGAGCGTAACCACATACAATTTGCCGTCGGGAGCTACCTTGGTCTGCATCACCTCACTGGTATAGAGCGAGTTCTCGTCTGCCGTATGCCGCGACACGTAGAAGCGTATCCGGTCTGGATATGTGTAACTGTCGCGGTATGTAATCAGTCCCTGAGTGGTGGAGAGAATCACGGTACCATTAGGCAGCACCTCTATACGCCTGACCTTATTGAACACATCACCAACATAACCTTTCAGTTGGTTGTTGCAATGCAGAAATCTGAGTTTCTCTATATCACCGCACGAATATATGCTCTGCGTGGAGATATTCAGTCCACCGAGGAATGTAGCAATGAGCAGACGCCCGTGTGTGTCCTCCTTCACGTCATACAGTTCGTTGCTATTCATCGTGTAGGCATTGGTCTCGTCATGGCGCAGGTTAACCACCCTGCCGTCTGCCACACAAAAAAGTCCTTCGCCTTTGGTGCCTATCCACAGACGGTTTCTCTTGTCCTCATACAGGGAGTAGATATGATAGGCAAAGGTGGTCTTTGCCGTCTGCCATTTTCCCGACGGCGAGAGATAGCCTATGAGTTTCCCATCGGGGGAATATTTGGCGATTTCGCCGTCCACGGTGCCCAACAGAATATTGCCCTCATGGTCTTGCATCACCGAACGGGTGTCGCGTTTCGTGCCGAGGTCTATCTGCATGATATTCGAATAGCTGAAGCTTACGAGCGAAAGATTGTGCGGATATATGAGCCAAAGGTTTCCCTGATGGTCGGAGAAGCCTTTCTTCAGGCGCGGTATCAGTTCGCCCGACACGCCTGATACGCCAAGCGGCTGCGCCACAAGCGATTTCCTGTCCTCGTCGTAATATGAGAAGACGGTCCCCGTTGACGCTATCCACACGGTATGGCGGGAGTCTTCGTGGAACAGTGGCTTGTCTGCCAAGGTAAACATTCCGCCGCCCGTCTCCACGGCGAGATGCACGGTCTGCATATCCGGCGTTATCATCGTCAAGCCTTTTCCGCTGTTGAAGCACCAGAGCCTTTCGCGTGAATCGGCAAACATCACGTCCACCATCGGCTGCGGATTGCCCGGCCACTGCACGGACAAGAGTCTGTCATGGCCCGTCTTCGTGTCATACATCAACACGCCGCGGTCGGTTGCCAATGCGAGAATCCTGCCCTTTATCACCTTCACTTCCTTCACCTTGTCCACCTTGTTGGCCAGCCTCACTTCTGTGGGTTTCCCTCCTCTCTTCATGTGCAGGATCTTTCCGTCTACCGTGACGAGCCACAACGTGTTGCCTACCTTTTCCACAAAGTCCACCCAAAGGCGTGCCACCTGGCGTGGACTCCCTTTTTCCGTATATACAAAAGCTCCCTGGTCGCAGAAGAGCCATTCGTCGCCGAATCCGTCGAGCACCACCTTGTTGAGTGTTCCCGGCAGGGTGAACCGCCGGATGTCCCTGTCGCTGTCAGAATCCCCCTTTGCCATGTGGTAGTGTTCGTTGTATTTTCCCACCACCCACGTGTCGCCGTTGGCGAGCGGATAGATCTTCCTCAGACTGAACCTGCTCTGGAATTTCTTCGTGATGAGCGCCGATACGTTGACATACTGGCATTTTTGGCTGTCGAACATATACACATCGTCGGTATATGCCGTAGTCCAGAGGTTGCCGTCGGTGGCCGGCATCACGCTTATCAGATGGTTCGTGGTGAGTTGTAAGTCGTGTCCCGGTATGTTGCGGAATGTGGTGAAGCGGTAGCCGTCGTAGCATGAGAGTCCGTTCCATGTGGTTATCCAGATGAGGTTGTCCGTGCTCTGGGTCATTCCGCTTATCACGCTTGCCGGCAGTCCGTTCTCTGTGCCGAACGTGCGCACCTTACATATCGGCTGTGCCGTGGCAACCAGTTGCAGGCATAAGAGTACGAGTATGGTATAAAGGTATCTGTATCTTTGCATAATATCATTGTTTAGAGGATTCGTCTTCATTCAAAATGACAATGCAAATATAATAAAAAAAAAGATTGGACGAGCCTTACCTACATTTTTTATTGGATAATAAAGGTAAAAAAGGCACGCCAAGGGCTTTTTGTTAAGTCCCCGGCGTGCCGATAACAATGCTATGCTTATTACAGGAACACTATTTCCTGATATACTTGCGTCCGTTGAGCACGTAGATGCCTGCTGGCAGACGGTCGAAGTCTTTTGCCGAACATACCAGCGAACCCATCACCGTGAATATCTGGTCGTTCTTCTGAAGTTTTGCCGCACTCTCCACCTTCTCTATTGAACTTGAGTTTGACGACACATATGTTTCTTTTGCCACTCCAGCCTCGGCATTGATATCTTTCGTGTGGCGTATGTCCTCGCTTGATGCAGCAAGCTCGAGTGTCACTCTGCCTCCGGCAACCTTATACTGATGTGTATTCTCGTCGAAATAGCTCAGTTCCTCGTAGTCCACGGGGATTTCCACCTGTTTCGTCTCGCCTGCCTTCAGCTCCACACGGGCAAAGCCCACGAGCTTGTGACGCATGTTGCCGTTCTTGCCATAATGCGTATCGCCGTTGAAATTGGCATAGAGCTGCACAATTTCCGCTCCGTCACGACTGCCAGTGTTCTTGATATCCGCCGTTACGGTCAGTTTGCCGCCATTCTTCAGTGTGGTTGCGGAGAGGTTCATATCGCTGTAGTCGAATGTGGTGTAAGAAAGTCCGTAACCGAACGGATACATCGGCTTCTCTGCCTGGCATGGGTTCTTCTCACCCTTGCCATAATACATATAGGTGTAGCCCCATTCGTCAATGTTGTATTCCATCATTCCTTTGCGGCCGTAGGCTGATGCGTTCTGTGCAGAACCGTTCTCCTGTGGAAGTTCGCTGATACTGTTATACCATGTTGAGGTGAGCTTGCCCGATGGATTGATATCGCCATATATTGCATCGCATATCGCCTGTCCCTGTGCCTGTCCGCCATACCATGCTTCCATGATTGCAGGCAGATTATCCTTCGCCCAAGTAATATCGAGAGAAGATCCGCTTTCGAGCACGAGCACGGTGTTCTTGTTTGCTGCATACAGTGCCTTCAGCACATCCTCCTGATTGCCGGGAAGCGTGAGCTGCCAGCGGTCGTGGCTCTCTGTTCCCGTAGCATGGTCGTCCGGTTTCTCGTAGTTCGTGCCTCCGATGAACACCACCACGTCGGCCCGTTTTGCCACTTCCACAGCACGACTTATCATCTCCTGCGTTGCTTTCTCGTTCACGGATGATGATGTGGTGCAGAGATATAGCGGACCTTGTGTCTCTTCTGCCGGAATCAGCACTTCATTTGGGTTCCAGAAGTTGAAGTATTTGTAGTTACCCACGTAGTTCTGGTTGCCGCTGAACTTCACGTAGAGGTCATGCTTGCCATTCACCACCGCCGGGTCTACGCTTGCCGTAATAATGGCAAATTTGCTCCAGGAGCCAGTCTCCTGGTTGTCCACGGTGAGGAATGGTTCCGCATCCTGGCTGTCTAGACAGAAGCTGACGCTTCCGACGCCCGAGCTCTTGGCTCCGCACGCCATCTCGAAATTGGTGCATCCTAATTCTCCGAAGTTCACATCGCGATACAGGAAAATGTCACCCGGGGCCGTGTTTTCAAGAACTCCGGCTCCCTTGTCGTTGCTTGTGGCTCCGCGCTTGCTCACTACTGCCTCATCAAACGGCACGGCGGGCATCTTGCCTGTGCGCACCATATCCAGATGGAAGTCGAGTTTCTTTGAGAATGCCTCATATGGAGTGGTTGTATAGGTAGGCGATCCGCTGTAGTCGCCGAGCATTATGGCGTTAGCATACGGGCCGATGAGCGCCACCTTCTTGTCTGTCGTGATTGGCAGTAAAGGCATCGTGGCACCTTCTGGCGCACTGTTCTTCAGAAGCGTCATGCTCTCCTGCGCCGCCTTGAGTGCGAGTTTCTGGTTTGCCTCGCTCTCCAATGTGTTGTTTACTGGATATGTGTATCCATCAAACTCACCCAGTGCGAAACGTGTTTCGAGCACTCTCACCACTGCCGTATCGATGTCTGCCTCCGTCAGTCCGATATATTTCCTGCCATTTGGTGCTGCCGTCTCCTTCGCCCTGAATGCTGCATCCGTGGCGTTGAGGGCTGCACGCTGGAGAACCGACGAACGGCTCATGAACTCGCAGTTCGTGTCCGTGCCAGCCTGGAGCGAAATCGTCGCCGTGCGTGCCTCCATTATCTGCTCCTCTTCGGTTGCATTGGCGTATGGCGCATGAATCGTGGCGAAGGATGTTCCGTCGTCGATTTTTCCCGCCGTATAGTCGCCGAAATACTTATGTTTCACTGCCCTATGCACACAGGAGAGTCCGGCACAGTCGGACGTTACATATCCGTTGAAGCCCCATTCCTTACGCAAGATGTCGGTCAGCAGCATCTTGTTGGCACAGCAGGGCAGTCCGCCGTGCGCCTTGCTGGCTGCCTGATTGTTGGCATCGAGTTCTGTGGGGTCAATGGAAAAGGCGTTGTAGGCTGCCATTATACTCTTTACGCCTCCCTCCCTGACGCTCATCTCGAATGCCGGCAGATAATACTCGCGCATGTTCTTTTCCGTGACGAACGAGGTGGTAGACTGTCGTCCCTGCTCGTAGTTGTTGGCTGCGAAGTGCTTGGCGCATGCCACTAATTTATAATAAGGTGTTGCAGGCGTTATTTCGCCCTGGAATCCCTTGATGAATTCCACGGCGAGCCTTCCGGCGAGCAGCGGGTCTTCGCCGTAGTTCTCTTCTTCACGTCCCCAGCGCGGGTCGCGCGCCATGTTGATTGTTGGCGACCAGTAGTTCAGTCCCTTGCCTTTCGTCTCATGGTAGATACGTGCCTCGTCGCTGATTGCCTCCGCGCATGCCCTTACGAGCATCTCGTCCCATGTTGCCGACATTCCCTTTGACTCAGGGAAACTCGTTGCCGCTCCCGACCGTGCCACTCCGTGGAGTGCCTCGTTCCAATACTGATACGACGGGAGGATTACCTGTCCGTCGCGCTTGATGGGTTCGCTGACGTTGTTGCCAAGCTGGTCCACCTTCTCGCGCAGCGTGAGTTCGCGGCAGAGCAGTTCTGCCCTCTCGCGGAAGCTCATGCTGGTATCCATCCACGGGTAGCTGGTCTGCGCCATTACTGTTGTTGACACGACTGTCAAAGCAGCCGCCATAAACCAATTTCTCTTGTTCATTATTCCCAATAGGTTAGTTAATAATCCGTTTGTCTGCCAATGCCACAGCCGTTTTGCCACCGTGCATCTTCATGTCATTCCGCTGTCACGTCTTCGGCCACGGTCATCCGCATTTCTCGCTGCGAAGGTAGTGATATTGTCCATTGTACATGGTGGAAAATCATCCACCAGAGGAGTAAAAGAGCATTATTACGCTGATTTTCAAGAGAATTTACCAATAAAAGCAGGACGACAACATTATTTGTTCGTAAGCGTATCCGCGATGCAGCCTTTTTTTTAATCATTATGCTTTTTACCTTTGC
>URLQ01000124.1 GCA_900548745.1 uncultured Prevotella sp. | reverse complement strand
GATCATGGAACGGCGATGAGGCTGCCGACAACCTCAACAAACGGTTGTCCGAAGTGTTTGCCACGGATGCGAAACTCGTAAAGGAGGTGATGAACTATCAGGTGTTCTTCGATACAGACAAGATTCGGGAGCTGCATCTCGACTACAGCAGCATAAAGCAATGCGCCGTTGAAGCTCTCCTTTCAGACTCCCGCATCCTCTATGCCTGCGACATGGAGAAGACAACTGTCTCTCCCCTGCCCGACGATGTGAAAAGACGCACCATAAACGGCTACTGCCATGGACGCAGCGGTGACGTACAGATTGTGCTGAAGTCCGGCTTCTACGCCCACGGAATGAAAGGTACAGACCACGGAACATGGAGCCCTTACGACACCCACATCCCTCTCCTCTTCATGGGTTGGAACATAAGCCACGGCAGCACCACGCGAGAGACCGAAATGACCGACATTGCCGCCACCGTTGCAGCCTTGCTCCATGTGCAGGCTCCTAATGGCTGCGTCGGCAAACCGATATTCTGATGCATAGTAGAACATCTGCAGATGGTACGAAGAGCTGTCTGCAGATGTAAATGAATACTATAATAACACGTTTTAAAATTCGCAATTCCACAAGCACAAAATACAGTCACAGCTCCAGTACATACATAAGAGAGACTGGAGCTTACTTATTTACTTTTCCACTACTCTCACGGAAGTACTTCAGTACTCTTACGTAAGTACTGGAGTAATCTCTCGTAAGTACTGAAATGAACTCCGTAAGAGCTCTTCCAAAAGTCGCATACTTACAACACAGAAGTTATAGGGTTAGACAGAACAAAGAGGGTACTTTTTGTACGTAAGTATATTCATTATAAAAAGAAATTCGGTAACTTTCGTGGAGAAATTACGTAACTTTCTCATAGAAAGTCGGTAACTTTCTAAAAACAGCCTGATTTAACCTGTTGGAAAAGTTACTTACTTTGACAGCAAAAACACGGATACATAAAGTGTTCTAAAAGAGAACAAACAGGTAATATAATACGATAAAAGTAAGGAAAAAGCAAGAAAAGCATTATGGAGATGCAAAAAACATCTTAAAATGTTTGTAGAAACAGAAAATAGCAGTATCTTTGCAACAAAGAAATAAAGGACAGTAAAGATTGGACCGTATCGGTTAGATCGGGATACTCATCAATAAAAAAACGAAAACCGAGATGATTTCTATTGCTAATGGCGGGCCACATTCCTTCGGGATAGCTGTAGAGCCGGTGGATTACAAAGGCGTAGAACTCTCAAATCTTATTAGCTCGGAGTTTCATCACATCACGATGCGGTCTTTTAGTTAGAAGCGGTGGATTCCTATTGACAAGTATGGAACACACCGCTTCTTTTTGTATGTAGTAAATAAACTGAATAATAAATTTTATTTGAATTATGTTCTCAGGAATTGTTGAAGAGTTTGCCATCGTGACAAAAATCAGGAAATATGGCGAAAACATTGATTTCACATTTAAATGCTCTTTCACCGACGAGCTGAAGATTGACCAGAGCGTGGCGCACAACGGTGTATGCCTCACCGTGGTGGAGGTTAAGAACGGCACGTATACCGTTACGGCAATGAAGGAGACTCTCGACCGCTCCAACCTCGGGTTGCTCAGTGTGGGCGACAAGGTGAACGTGGAGCGTTCGATGATCATGAACGGCAGACTGGACGGACATATCGTGCAGGGACATGTGGACCAGACGGCAAAATGTGTGGATATGAAGGATGCCGACGGCAGCACTTATTTCACCTTCCAATACGAAGCAAGCCGGGAGATGGCACAGAGAGGCTATTTCTGTGTGGACAAGGGCAGCGTGACGGTGAACGGAGTGTCGCTGACGGTCTGCGAGCCTACTGACAACAGCTTCACGGTGGCTATCATTCCTTATACGAGAGAGAATACCAACTTCTGCGACATACAGGTGGGCACGGTGGTGAATATCGAATTTGACATTCTTGGGAAATACATAGCCCGGTTGCGACATTTTGAATAAGGCATATGAGTTGACAGGCAGACAGGTTGACAAGTATACAGGATACGAGTGGATAAGTATTAATTGCTTGTCTGCTCGTTTGCTATATAGAAAACAAAGAATTACAAAACACAAATAGTAATATGGAAACAAGTCATAAAATAAACAAGGTTGGGTTGAGAAACCTGCACATGGAGGATTATGACCAGCTGGCACGTTCTTTCAAGCGTATCTATGCTGACCATGACGTTTTCTGGACAAGAGAACAGATAAAGAAACTGATTACGATATTCCCGGAGGGACAGGTTGTAATCATCGTTGACGACAAGATTGTAGGCTGCGCCCTGTCTATCATCGTAGACTACAATATGGTGAAGGGCGACCACACCTATGCGCAGGTGACGGGCAACGAGACCTTCAACACGCACAAGCCTAACGGCAACATCCTGTATGGCATAGAGGTGTTCATACATCCTGACTACAGAGGACTGAGACTTGCCCGACGCATGTATGAATACAGAAAGGAACTGTGTGAGAAGCTGAATCTGAAGGCTATCATGTTTGGTGGCAGAATACCGAACTACTATAAGTATGCCGACACGATGAGGCCAAAGGAATATATAGATAAGGTGAGATCGAGGGAAATCTATGACCCGGTACTTACCTTCCAGTTGAGCAATGACTTCCATGTGCGCCGCGTCATACGCAACTATCTGCCAAACGACGAGGAGTCGAAACATTGCGCCACCCTGCTCCAGTGGGACAACATCTACTATCAGCCGCCTACCGATTCATACGTGGAAAGGAAACCTACGGTGAGAATAGGATGCGTGCAATGGCAGATGCGTTCCTATCATAGTATTGACGATGTGTTCGAGCAGGTGGAGTTCTTCGTGGATGCCGTCTCTGACTACAAGAGCGACTTCATCCTCTTTCCGGAATACTTCAATGCTCCTCTCATGGCGAAATACAACGATATGGGCGAGGCGCAGTCTATACGTGCCCTTGCCGAATACACGGAGAAGATGAGAGACCGCTTCGTGGAACTTGCAATCAGCTATAACATCAACATCATTACGGGAAGCATGCCGTATGTAAAGGATGACGGACTGTATAATGTCGGATTCCTTTGCCGCAGAGACGGATCGTATGATATGTATGAGAAGATACATGTCACTCCCGATGAGCAGAAGAGCTGGGGACTGAGTGGCGGCAACATTGTGAAGACCTTTGATACGGACTGCGGAAAGATAGGTGTGCTGATATGCTATGATGTGGAATTCCCTGAGCTGTCAAGAATCATGGCAGATGACGGTATGCAGATACTCTTCGTGCCGTTCATGACCGACACCCAGAATGCCTACTCGCGAGTAAGGGTCTGCGCTCAGGCAAGAGCAATAGAGAATGAATGCTATGTTGCCATAGCCGGCAGCGTGGGTAACCTGCCGAGGGTTCACAACATGGATATACAGTATGCACAGTCGGCGGTGTTCACCCCTTGCGACTTTGCCTTCCCTAACAATGGAATGCGTGCGGAGGCTACGCCAAACACGGAGATGATTCTCGTGTCGGATGTGGACCTCAGTCTGCTGAACGAGTTGCATACATACGGAAGTGTCAGAAATCTGCGTGACAGACGCAATGACCTCTATGAACTGAAGATGAAGAAAGGTGGGAAATAGTCCTTGCCGTTTCAGTATTTATATATAAAAGACAGGATGCACGGCTGCATACAAGCCCTTGCATCCTGTCTTTTTCTTGTTATAATGTCTTTGTCTTTACTGATGCTGTTCGCGCAACAGGTCGTTTACGGTCTTCACCGGATTGAAGGTAGAGAGAGGAACTTCAACGAAGACTGTGTTCCAGTTGCTCATCGCACCATTCCACAATCCAGGCAGTTCGAGAGCCTTCAAATCCTTGCCGTTCTTGCTCTTGCTGCTGATGAAGCCTGTAGTGCGGTCAACATAGTCAGGAAGATTGAATTTCTCGCCCTTATAGTTCTTCACCGCACAAACGAGGTCTACCGGATTGAAATGTGTGCCCTCTGTAAACATCTTCATATACTCGGTGTTGCTCTTGTCTATCTGACTGCTCTCAAGAATCTGCAGGCTCACAGTGCCGTCCTGGTTATATGTGAGGAACGGACCGCCACCAGGCTCTCCAACATTCTTCACTACTCCACATACGCGCATCGGTCTGTTGAGCTTGCTTCTGAGATATATCACGAGTTCAGCATCTTCAAGCTCCTTGATGTCGTGCTTGCGGCAGCAGAGGTCGCGCTGCACGAAACGGATCATCTCTTCAAGCTTTTCATGATTGTATGTTCCTTCGTCAAGCAGACGCAGATATTCGAAAGCCTTCTCCTGCAAGCTTACAAGCACTCCGGCAATGACCTGCTTGTAGGTAACGGTGTCCGCCTTCAGTCTGTCTGGCACAACATTGTCGATGTTCTTTATGAATACCACGTCGGCAGGAATCTCGTTAAGGTTCTCGATAAGTGCACCATGACCACCCGGACGGAACAACAATGAGCCGTCTGCATTGCGGAATGGTGTGTCATCAGGGTTAACGGCAATAGTGTCGGTGCTTGGTTTCTGCTCAGAGAAGGTGATATCGTATTTCACGTTGTAAGCCTTCTCATACTTATCTTTAGTATCAGCCACTTTTTTCTCGAAGAGAGTACGGTGCTCAGGACTTACGGTATAATGGATATGCACCATACCCTTGCTGTCGGCATAGAGGGCGCCTTCCACAAGATGTTCCTCAAGTGGAGTGCGTGCTCCGTCTTCATAGGAGTGGAAGAGCAGCAGTCCCTTCGGAAGCTGTCCGTAATTGAGTCCCTTGGCCTCAAGGAGATTAGCCACTACGGCCTTGTAGTTGCCTTCACCCATCAAGGCTTCGATATTCTTGCCTTCATTCTTCTCGCACATAGCGTTGAGTGCAGGATAGAAGGCGAACTTCACGACATTGTCGAAGAATGTCTTCTCGAAATCCGTTGTAGGAACATCGTAATCTGCCGTAAGGAATGCAAACATATTCTTGAACATACGGCTTGCCGCACCGCTGGCAGGAACAAATTTCACAATCTTCTTGCCTTCTGCCTTGTAGGCATTCCATGCTTCGGTATATCTCTTTACGTCTTCTGCCGACGTAGCAATAATGCCGTTGCCGATGCTTGCGGCAGCATCAAGCTTCAAGAACGGGAAACCTGTCTTGAATTCCTCAAGCTCCTTCTTTATCTGTTGTTCTGAAATACCCTTCCTTTCAATCTGTTCTAAATCTTTAGGTGATAACATAAGTATTAATTTTTAAAGTTTTGTTTTTAATTTTTTTGATGTTACAAATTTAGTTGTTTTTTATCGAAACCAATAACTTTTATACAAAAAAATTACTTTCTTCATTAATATATATTATTATTGTAACAAAAAATGATGTGTTTCTTAGTGGAATAAAGATAATTGCATTACCTTTGTATGAGTTAAGCAGCCCCAACAAAAGGCACTAAAGAAAATTATGATTATGGAAAAGAGACTTGTTTTTACGCCTGAAGAGAGAACCGTATTGAAGGACGTCGTCGGAAGATTGCGCTCAACCAACGGATATGTCCTTACAAAGGATGACGAGATAAATGTTTTCAGACATATAAGACATGCCATTGAAAACAACGAGATTGGAAGAGACATCTTCGGACTGAACCCGGTATTGCAGAGTCTGCGCACCGCATCCATCGCTATCAGTGAGATTGGATTAAAGAGGGACGGCACAATTGCTGTATTGCTTTATCCTTGCGTAAAGGACAATGACGAAAGCATCTTTGACGACTATGGCAGGAACTTTGGCGAAAGCGTGGCACGAATTCTTAAAGGACTCGTGCATATACAGGAACTATACAAGAAGAACCCGGTTATAGAAAGCGAGAACTTCCGTAATCTCCTTTTGTCGTTTGCTGAAGACATGCGCGTGATTCTGATAATGATTGCCGACAGGGTAAACCTAATGCGACAGATCAGAGACACCGAGAATGAGGAAGCCAAACACAAGGTCAGTGAGGAGGCAAGCTATCTATATGCCCCTCTCGCACACAAGCTCGGTCTGTATAAACTGAAAAGTGAACTGGAAGATCTTAGCCTGAAATATCTTGAGCATGACGCATATTACATGATTAAAGACAAGCTCAACGAGACTAAAGCAAGCCGCGACAAATACATAGAAAGCTTCATCGCACCTATAAAGAAGAAACTCGAGGAAGACGGGCTCAAGTTCCACATGAAAGGCAGAACGAAAAGTATTCACAGCATCTGGCAGAAGATGAAGAAGCAGAAGTGCGACTTTGAAGGCATCTATGACCTTTTTGCCATCAGAATAATCCTCGACACGCCATTGGAACTGGAAAAGGTGCAGTGCTGGCACGTGTTTGCTCTTGTGACAAATATGTATCAGCCTAATCCGAAACGACTGCGTGACTGGCTCAGTGTGCCAAAATCCAATGGATATGAGAGTCTGCACATCACAGTGAAGGGACCGGAAAACAAATGGGTGGAGGTGCAGATACGCACCGAACGTATGGACGAAGTGGCTGAACGTGGACTTGCCGCACACTGGAGATACAAAGGAATAAAGGGAGAAGGCGGCATGGACGAATGGCTGACAAGCATCCGTCGGGCATTGGAGAACAATGATGACAGACAGGTGATTGACCAGTTCAAGATGGATCTCTATGAAGATGAGATATTCGTCTTCACACCTAAAGGCGACCTGATGAAGTTTCCTAAAGGTGCCACCGTGCTCGACTTTGCATACAGAATACACTCCAACGTGGGAAACCATTGTATTGGAGCGAAGATAAACGGAAAGGTGGTCACCTTCAGACATGTTCTGAAGAGTGGCGACCAGATAGAGATTCTTACGTCAACAAACCAGAAGCCTAAACGCGACTGGCTGAATATCGTGAAGACAAGTCGTGGCAAGGCAAAGGTGCGTCTTGCACTGAAAGAGACACAGGTAAAAGACGGTCTCTATGCAAAGGAGATGTTGGAGCGCAGAATGAAGAACCGAAAGATTGAATTTGACGAGAGTACTATGTCGCACCTCGTGAAGAAACTCGGATTCAAGGAGATGAATGACTTCTACAAACAGATTGCAGACGAGACGCTCGACATAAACCATGTGATTGAAAAATACCAGGAGGTTCAGGATCACGACAGGAATCTGCTTGCACCACAGCAGCCTGCAAGAAGTGCCGGCGAATACAGTTTCGAGAGTCCGGCGGAAGACATCATGAGCAACAACAGCGATGTGCTCGTAATAGACCGCAACCTGAAAGGCATTGACTACAAGCTTGCGACATGCTGCCATCCGATATATGGAGACGACGTGTTCGGCTTCGTCACGGTAAACGGCGGCATAAAGATACATCGCTCCGACTGTCCTAATGCACCAGAACTGCGCAAGCGCTTCGGATATAGAATAGTAAAGGCGAAATGGAGCGGCAAGGATGGTGCACAGTATTCCACAACACTGAAGATTATCGGCAATGACGATATCGGCATAGTAAACAATATAACGAGCGTTATATCAAAGGAAGAGAAGATAATGATGCGCAGCATTAATATAGACAGTCATGACGGCCTTTTCAACGGAAACCTTGAAATCAACGTCGAGGACAATACAAAACTCAACCTGCTGATAAAGAAATTACGCACAATAAAGGGCGTAAAACAAATTATAAGGCTGTAAAATGTGTTGTTTAATATAAAAATGTTGTAAATTTGCATTCGATTAGCTTATGGATACAGCTTCGGCTATGTAATAGGCTATATAATAAAACTGAAATATAACATTTATAAAATAAAATAGGTATATGCTTACACTAAAACTTATCAGTGAAGAAACTGAACGTGTAATTAGAGGCCTGGAGAAAAAGCACTTTAACGGTGCGAAACAGGCAGTGTATGATGTACTCGCTCTCGACAAGATGAGACGCGAGACTCAGCAGAAACTCGACAAAGATTTGCAAGAGGGCAAGAAGAAGGCGGCACAGATTGGTGCACTCATGAAGGAAGGAAAGAAAGAGGAAGCCAACACTATCAAGGAAAGTGTGGCTGCGCTGAAGGAAGAATCGAAGCTTCTTGAACATGAACTCAACGACATACAGCAGAAGCTTACCGAGTTGCTCTGCTCTATTCCAAATATCCCTAACGACGATGTTCCAGAGGGAAAGGATGCTTCTGACAACGTGGTTGTGAAAGAAGGTGGTGTAATGCCTGACCTGCCTGAGGACGCTATGTGCCATTGGGATCTGTGCAAGAAATACAACCTTATAGACTTTGACCTCGGCGTAAAGATTACCGGTGCCGGATTCCCTATCTATCTCGGAAAGATGGCTCGCCTGCAAAGAGCACTTGAGGCTTTCTTCCTTGAAGAGGCTCGCAAGAGCGG
>URLQ01000123.1 GCA_900548745.1 uncultured Prevotella sp. | reverse complement strand
GCCGCCATCGGCGAGTATTTCCGCGACCGTGGCTATTCGGCGCTCGTCGTTTATGACGACCTCTCAAAGCAGGCTGTAGCCTACCGTGAGGTGTCGTTGATTCTTCGTCGTCCTTCCGGACGTGAGGCTTATCCTGGCGACGTGTTCTATCTGCACAGCCGTCTTCTTGAGCGTGCCGCACGAATCAACGACCAGCAGGAAGTTGCCGAGCAGATGAACGATCTGCCGGAGTGCATGAAGGGTCACGTAAAGGGTGGTGGTTCGCTCACCGCCCTGCCAATCATCGAGACGCAGGCTGGTGACGTTTCCGCATATATCCCGACGAACGTGATTTCCATTACCGACGGACAGATATATCTTGAGAGCGACCTCTTCAACCAGGGCTTCCGTCCTGCCATCAACGTAGGTATCTCCGTGAGCCGTGTGGGTGGTTCTGCTCAGATCAAGAGTATGAAGAAGGTAGCCGGAACATTGAAGATTGACATGGCTCAGTATCGTGAGCTTGAGTCCTTCTCCAAGTTTTCAAGTGATATGGATGCCGTGACAGCCATGACGCTGGACCGTGGACGTAAGAACAACCAGCTTCTTATCCAGCCACAGTACAGCCCGATGCCAGTTGGCGAGCAGGTGGCAATGCTCTATTGCGGAACACACGGACTGATGCGCGACGTGCCGGTAGAGAAGGTGCGTGAGTGTCAGACCTCATTCCTCGACAAGCTTCGCACGGCTCATAAAGAAGATGTAATAGACGTTCTTACTTCCGGTGTCATCAACGACGAAGTTTGCCACACCATCGAAGAGGTGATGGCGGACATAGCCGGACAGTATAAAAGCTGATAGCCTATGCCTTCACTGAAAGAAATCAAAGGCAGGATTGCCTCAGTAAACAGCACCCGCAAGATAACGAGTGCCATGAAGATGGTGGCTTCTTCCAAGCTGCACCATGCTCAGCAGATGATAGAGAACATGCTTCCGTATGAGAACATGCTGGAGCGTATCCTCCGTTCATTCCTTGCAAGCGAGGCTGATGCTCACACCGTTTTCAGTGAGGTTCGTCCTGTAAAGCATGTGGCATTCGTAGTCTATTCTTCTAACAGCAGCCTCTGCGGCGGCTTCAACGCCAACGTGACGAAGATGCTCCATGCCGCAGTGGAAGAATATTCCGCACTTGGCAAGGAAAACATCCTCGTCTATCCCGTAGGCAGAAAAATTGCCGAACAGGTGCAGAAGATGGGGCTGGAGAGTGCCGGTGACTTCACGGAGCTTGCCGACAAGCCAAATGTGGCGCAATGCATCGACATAGCCCGTGAACTCGGCGAGAAGTTCCTGAAAGGTGAGATAGACCGCATAGAGCTTATCTATCACCACTTCAAGAGTGCAGGCTCGCAGATCTTGCAGCGCAAGACTTTCCTGCCTATCGACGTAAATGAAGCCATCGGTCAGGACAACGACCGTGACCTCAGCCACAAGACCGTCACTCCCGAGATGCAGGAATATCTGAGGAAGAATGCCAAGGAAGAGGAGAAGAAAAAGGTGGAGTCGAAACCGCTCAACGATAATTTCATCGTGGAGCCCGACATGGACACCGTGCTCAAGACCCTCATCCCCAAGCTCGCCCATCTGATGCTCTATACGGCGCTTCTCGACAGCAATGCTTCCGAGCATGCCGCCAGAATGGTAGCCATGCAGACGGCGACCGACAATGCCGACGAGCTGCTCCGCGTGCTCAATCTGCAGTACAACAAGAGTCGTCAGCAGGCCATCACCAATGAGCTGCTTGACATCGTCGGAGGTTCAGTAAACAATTAACGTCTCCCGTCCCCCCTTTGGTGTGACAGGAAAGTATCCAATAAGAGAAATGGAGTGGCATCATAGTCCACTCCATTTCTTTTTCCTTATTATCCTAAAATCCGTAGTCTGTAATGTTTTTGATATCTGGGGTTGCGGAATTAAGGATTATATATAAAGAAGCTCGTACATTTATGTAGTGGAAAACTACTTTTGTTCTCCGCATTTATTTAAAGTGCTTGTTTTCATACTCTATGAGGCTGTTGACGGCATCCTTCATCCTTCCCGGAAAGGTGATGTTGAGCGTGACGAACACCTCCATGTCCTCAAAGTTGTTCATCAGCACCACCTTCTTCCAGAATATCATGTCGTCGTGCAGGAAGCCACTCACCACATACCAGTTCTTTTTCTGTACCGAGTAGGTGGCGTTGCCCCTGTCCTCCTCAAACAAGTCCCTTATCGTTTTCTCGTTCACGTTGTAGAATCCGTAGATGTTCATGCTGATGCCGTGTCCCATGGAGAGCCTCATTCCGTCGCCGTTTTCCGACTCCATCTCCATCCTGAAGCAGCTGGGGTATGATGCTGAATATCCGAATCGTCCGTTTTCGTATTTCACGTAAGATGCTTCGGCAAGCGTGCGGCGCACCTTCTCTGCATCGTCGTCAGCCATCGTCTGCTGTTGTTCTTCAGCAGCCTCGGCGTTCTCATCCTGCGCCCCATCGTTTGCCACGTATCGTTCTTTGCTGCGTACAGAGTCGCAAGCCGTGAGGCGATCGTTGTCATGCACCTTGTCCCTGTCCATCATCATCATGAAGAAGCATCCCGACAGGAATACAAGCACCGTTCCGATGATAACGCCTGCTATGATAAGCACCAGTTTCTTTGTATCCGTTCCTTGGTTTCTCTTTTTGTAAAAATAGTTGTCGTTATTATCCATGATAGTTCTGTTTTTTCAGTTTAACCTAAATCGGTCATTAGCAGTAAAAATACATCAAACGACCTGATGACCGTCTTGTGGTTAAATGGTTTTCATCTTGTAATCACGGTGTAAAGGTAGTGTTTTTATTCCGATTCATCAAAAGAAATGTCGATAATCTTTTCTTGGCTGCCTACCATCAATTAATTTTTGAAAGTCGGGCAAACTTAAAAAATAATATTCCAGATAGATGTATTTCTCTTGTTTTATTTGTAACTTTGCCATGTCTGTTGAAGATTTGTTTAAGTTTATTGCAACACAGGGTTGAGTGAATCTTCCGGCAAGGCAACGTATGGACAATATTTTCTGTTCTGAGTCGCTTATATAATAATGTATTATAGTGTTGTGGAATTCGGTTTGAAAATCATCTGAATACAATAGAGTCATATTATGTTTAAAAGATATAAAGCTGCTTTGCTGCTGGCGTTTCTGCTTCTTGTCGCAATCAGGTCGGCAGCAACAGACTTTTTCTGTCGTATACACGACTTCGCTTCAGCTAACGGATTGCTTGAGGCCCATATGTCTAATGCCGTGCAAGACGAGGATGGGTTCATGTGGTTTGCCACATGGAACGGACTCGTTCGTTACGACGGATACAACTATAATACATTCAAGCCGGTGCAGAATTCCTGCGGCACGATATCCTCCAACAGAATCTTCAACATTAAGAAAACTCGTAACGGAAACCTGTGGTGCTTGTCTTCCGACAATAATTTGTATCTGTTTGATGCAAAAGAGAGTTCCTTTATAAATATGCACGCAAAGCTTCCAGCCATAAGGGAGAAAAAGGTGAAGAAAATAAGCCTTATGAAAAAAGGTGTAACATGGATAGTGTTCAAGGACAACAGTTGTCTGCGTCTTGTCGACAACTCTCCGTTTCAAGGCTGCATACTCATGAATGCCGGGAGTCGTATGCTTGGAATGAGCAAAGAAATATACGGAGTGGCTCAAGACAGTATAGGCAGGGAGTGGATACTGACAGACAAGGCGGTATCTCAGTATAAAGGCAGAAACCGTATCAGAGGAAAATTCAGATATGTTGTCAGCAATAAAAACCGTACATGGCTCGTAGCGGAAAACGGCTTCACGGTACTTATTTTGGGGAACAGACATAGGACATTGTCGGACGGGACCAATATAAAAGGCAATGTAAACAGCGTGGTATATGCAGACGGAAAATTGTATTTTGCCACGAGCAAGGGAGTATACTCCATGGATGGCTCAAGTGGCAGACAATATGCCTTGAGCGCCACCCCGTCGGACTATCTGTACAAAGACTCCAAGGGCAGGGTGTGGTCTTTCCCTAACTCCAACAACGTAGAGGTCTTTGATGGCAGAAGTGGCAGAATGTCTCTCCTTTCTTCCTTCAGGCAGACGAGCAGTAAAAAGATGAAGAATCCTCAGCTTATATATGAGAATGCATATGGGCTGGTTATCGTCAAGCCGCAACAGGGCGAACTCTCCTTTTATGATGAGCAAGCACGTGTGCTGCGTCCCTGCCGCTATTACGCTTCAGCCACACCCATTGACTTCCGTCCCAATGAGATATCCAAATATCTGGTTGACCATAACAAGAATCTGTGGGTCTTCCAGAAGCATCAGGCTTTTTGCGTTTCATTCCATCCCGACAACTTTCTCTTTTACAATAACCCCAACAGACAGGAATGCAGGATGTTGGGACTTGACACATGGGGAAGGGTATGGGCATCAGACCGTTCGCTTTCCCTCTACAAGACTTCCTGGAATGGGGTGGAGAAATACTTGTGGCATACGGGTCAGACAGGTACTGCTCCTGTCGCCTTCTTCCGGCAGCCGGCATATTCGTTCATGACAGACAGCAAGGGCAGGATATGGATAGGTACAAAAGGCGACGGACTGTATCTGCTGGAAAAACGAGACGGGACCGACGGCTATAAGGTGAAACACTTCCTGCACGACCGTAATGATAAGTCCAGCCTTTGCAGCGACTCCATATATGCCATATATCAGGACAAAAGAAAAAGGATATGGTTGGGCACATATGGTTCTGGAATACTTATGGCAAAGGAGAACAACGGGAAATGGACATTCGGCAGGGTAAAGGGCTTTGCGGCTGACATCAAGGTGAGATGCTTCTATGAACCGCAGCAGGATATCCTGCTCGTTGGCACGACCAACGGGCTTGTATCGGCAGATGTCTGCGACATAAGGCATGTCAGAACGTTCAGCAATGCTTTCCGTAAAGAATCATGGGGTCTGAAGGGAAACGACATAATGAACATCGTGGAGTGTGGCGGCAAGGTCTTCCTGTGTGTCTTCGGCAGCGGTATAAGCGAAGTGGCGGGAAAAGACTACCTTTCTTCCAATCTGCATTTCATCACCTATCCCTTGTCGTCCGATGCTGTAGCCGACCAAATCAAGTCGGCAGTATGCGTAGGTTCCGACATATGGGTCATATCTGACCAGAGCATTACGAAATTCAATCCTCGCAGCAAGTCGCAGATAACTTTCGGCCGTTCATACTTCACCGAGCCGGTAAGTTTCTCAGAGGCAACCCCCGTGGTAAAAGACGGAAGAATAATCGTCGGCACACGCACTGGCATACTCTCGTTCAGCAGCAGTCTCTGCGGCAAGAGTACAGTCCCCGGCAAACTCGTATTCACCGGAATCCAGTATACCAACGACATGAATATCCGTCCGCTCAACGATATAGATTCACTTGTCGTCTCGCCCGAACGGAGAAGCTTCTCGCTGTATGTTTCTGCTCTCGACTTTGGCGGTATCAGCCCGATACGCTTCCGTTACCGTCTTGAGGGATATAGTGAGGGATGGAACTATACGATAGAGAACCAGCATTCCGTAAACTACAATAATCTGCCTCCTGGCAACTACCGTCTCATTGTAGAAACCACAGACGAGTCTGGCATGTGGGGAGCTGCAAGTCGACAGATATCCGTTGTTGTCACCCCACGGTTTGTTGAAACCCCGTATTTCCGGATTATTGTGACGGTTCTCATACTCGGTTTCGTCATGGCATTGATGTATGCCGTAGTATATCTGAGTCGTATCAGGAAATCCTTGCAGCGTAAGTATAGTCTGCTTATGACTGTGGATGAACTCACGGCAGATATAAAGCACAAGGAAAAGATATTCTTGAAGGAAGAAGCTGACAAGAGCTTCCTGCAGGCAAACATCAGCTATCTCGAAGCCAACATATCGAAAGACGGACTTGCCGTGGAGAATTTTGCCCGTCATCTTGGAATGAGCCGGACGGCATACTATAATAGGATGAAAGAGCTGACGGGGCTTTCCCCAATAGAGTTTATACGTCAGATACGTATAAAGAAAGCCTTGCGTCTGATGGATGACGGTGAGACCTCCATTATGGAGGTGGCCTACAAGACGGGTTTCAACGATCCGAAATATTTCTCGCGCTGTTTCAAGGCAGAGATGGGCATGTCGCCGACTGCCTACTTGAATGCTAAAGCGGAAAAGTAAATATATATGTAAAGAAGAGGGATGGCCCATGCGGCGTTGGTACATATCGCCGTACAGTCGTTTCCCTCTTCTTCTTGTTAGTAAAAATTGAGTGCTATTTCAGTATCTTGTATCTTGTTGATCCGTTGTCAATGATTTTGAGTTCTCTTGTTCCGGCAGAAACCTTTCTGCCCGTAATGTCATAAATCCTTTGTCCGTTCGTGTTTCCTATGGTGATTGCATTTACCGACGTAGTCGGAGAATCCTGGTAGCCTATGAGTTGCGGCTTGTAGTTTACTATTGCAGATTTCAGCTCTACATTCACGTCGTGGTCTTCATCGTCGGTTTCGTTGCTGAAGGTCCATTTCAGGTCTCCTCCCTCATTGCGTCTGGCATACATGCAGATTGTTTCCGGCACATCAGCTGCGGCATCAGGTTGCGATGCATACATGTCTGCAGCGGTATCGAAGTTTGAATATGCGCATTCTCCTGTAACAGACTTCACGTCCTCCGGAACCTTTTCCTCGCGGCTTTCCACCTTGTATGCGTCAAACTGTGTGGCGTTGTCAGTCTGGTATACGAGCTTCAGTTTTGTGTTTTCGTTCACGAAGATGTTGTCGAAAGCTTTCGTCATGCCGCCTTCTTGTCCGGAGAAGGTGCCTTTCAGCGTATAAGTGCCGGTCTTCTCGTCATATTTGTCGGTGCCCTGTCCGGAAATCATCATAGGGCGTTTCACTTCGCGGAAGTAATTGCGTTCCACGAAAGCCGCCGAACGGCTCGTGTTTCCAATGCCATATACAGACACGCCGTCGTAGTAATTATTATAGATGTGTGCTGTTACGAAATGCAGTCGTGGGCAGCGCGAGTCGGTATGGTCAAACCAGTTGTGGTGGTAAGTGATGCGCAGGTTCTCGTCTTCGCCTGTAGCTCCGCCGCATCCCATCACCTTTCCATTGTCAAAGAAATGGTTAAACGAAATGGTAATGTCGGTAGAGCGGTATTTTATGTCTATCGATCCGTCGCCTTTCACTTGGTCAGCGTCCTTTCCCGGTTTGCCGTAGAAGAAGTCCGTGTTGTGTATCCATATATATCTGTTGTCTGTGTCCAGCGACACGGCATCGTCGCCGAAGAGCATTATGCCCAGATTTCTGACCTCCATGTTCTTTGTCCTTTTCATCGTAATGCCGAAGCCGTAGAGCGTAGCATCGTTGCCGACGCCCTCAATTGTCACATTCTCAAGACTGCGGTCCTTGTTGTTGAATCCTGCCAGATTAAGATAATTGCCGTCCTTGATACCCATATATCCGGTATCGGTTATAGTTCCCACCACTCTGATGATGAGCGGAGTCTTGTCGTACCCTTTGCTGTAGGCAGTCAGAATCTCTCCAAGTCCGGTATATGTAGTGGCTTTCCCTTTCTTGTCTTTCACCTCACAAGTGATTTTGTTTATGTCATTGTTCGTCACATACAGGATGCGCACACCTTCTTTAGGTGTTCCGTCCATCTTGTACGCCCCCGGAACATTGCCGTCAGTAAAGGCAAAGCCCTCCCTGACGTTAGCTTTCACGTTCATGTAGTCTGTAGTAGCAGAGTCGATGGTCTTGCCACTTTCATCCAGCGCATCCACGGTGAGGCGATATTCGCCAGCCTTCAGCCCCAGCGCATCGGCACGCATATAGTCGGGGTATCTGCGTATGAGCTTGTCGTCGATTCTTGTTTTCTCTCCACCCGTCTGTTCATAATATACATTATAGCGTGTGGCACCGCTTACGGTTTGCCATTCCACATATGCACACTCCAGACTCCCGGATGTCTTCATGATGCTCATTGCATCTGCGTTGTTTGCGCAGAATAATGTAAGTGCGATTAAAAGCACAGATAGCTTTTTCGTTAGATTGTTTTTTTTCATAAGTTCTATTTTTCCAAAGTTTAAATTGTTTTCGCTGCAAAGTTATTTTTTTTTGTTTTTCTCATGGTTTACTAATAGACAAAACGGGTGGATTATTTATCAAGTATCTGTCTTATAGATGTTTAGCCGTGTTGTTTTCTGAAAGACATTAACGGTTCTTTTGCTTGATTAAGAGCAGAAACTTGAAATCCAAGATTAAAAATATATATGTCTGGCGTTGAGAATTGGCTTGTCCGCCTCTTAAAAGTCCATGAACTTAGAGTATAGAATCCGTTTAATTTCTGCGGATGGAATAATCCAATGATCCGAATGGAAAATTCGTTCGATTCGATTTATTCGTGTTCAAAAATAACATCTGTGTGCAGAATGCTTATCTCCATGTCCTCAGAGAAAATCATCTGTGTTCATCTGCTGAAAGCTGCGGGAGATTAATACTATGAATAATC
>URLQ01000122.1 GCA_900548745.1 uncultured Prevotella sp. | reverse complement strand
GTTTTTATGCATAGGATATTCACAGCGTAATTGTATAAAAATACAATTAGCAAACTATTCAAGAGGACCCTCAAGATACGGACAAACTGGTCCTCCCCGCTTTGGATAAAATCCTCACGCTCGGAAGAATAAGCAAGCTTCTCTCTTCTCTCGCTTAATCGGATTTTTAGGGGGAGATAGAGGGGGTCGGTAATTAAAACAAAAGTGCTACATTTTCTTACCTCTCTCCCGTCTCCCCTGAAGGGGGAGAGGCAGTTTGACTTCTTGATTGAGAGAGTTTGATAGGCTTATGATATGTTGGATAAAGTCTACTGGCTAAGAAAAAGTTGTACACGTGATATTGTAGCTATAGTTTCAAACTATCTCCTGTTTACATCACTCCAAATATCGGATGAGCCATATTATCCCCCTGTTGCTAATGAATGGTGCCGTCATAGCGTGAGTTCAACACCCAGTTTGCATCAGAGTATTTCCCTATCAATTCTGCATCCTTGATGGCATCAAGCTGGCGCACATACTTGTGTCTCAGGCTGACATCTATGGTTTTTCCATCCTTGTCGCAGCTGTTGAATTCCATCAGTGTGGCTGTGGAAGCTGATTCATCCACAGGTCCGAAGCCTTCTGAAGGAACACCTTCCAGAGTGCAGTTCAGCAACACACACTCTGCATCCGGATAATTTTTACCCTTGTTGTCTGGCAGACGGGCTATCACGGCATCATTGCCCAATCCCCTGAAGGTGCAATCATTGAATACGTTGCCATGATTCTCCTTGGTGTTTCTTATCCACATAAAGGCGCCATAGCTGGAAAGAGTGCAATGATTGAAATACGACGGTCCTCTGCCCAGAACCGTATCCCCTCCTCCATCAATGACACAGTTGAGCCAGTAGGCTGATCCATTCGCCTGAAGGGCATCGCCGTCGCCAACCACATGTAC
This sequence comes from uncultured Prevotella sp., assembly GCA_900548745.1. Lineage (GTDB taxonomy): Bacteria > Bacteroidota > Bacteroidia > Bacteroidales > Bacteroidaceae > Prevotella. Next base: position 7,668 of record URLQ01000122.1, on the reverse strand, counting down.
GTTCTCTGAATAATTCCTCTCGCCATTGAGCAGAAATCCCTCTGCCTGTCCCTTACAGTCTGTCTTGAAGGTAATGTTCTTGAAAATCATATCTGCGCAGTTGTCGGCAGCTACAGCCGCACGGCGCGACGGGAATGTGCCCTTCAGCTCGTTGGTTTTTATGTCAACAGGATGAGGGTTGAAGACCTCGTTGTTGGGATAATGCACCACTACGCCATCCATCGATTCTCCTTGGATTGTGACAAACCGCTTGTTGCGGAAATATACCAGTTCCTCATAATCCCCATTCTTCACCCAAACCGTCTTCCTGCAGGTTTCCGACGGCAACGAGTCGGGCATCCAGTCCATTGCACCTTGCAGAGTGGAGAAATCTCCGCTACCGTCAGCAGCCACTACAACACAGGATTTATCTTTTGAGGGAGCAGACTGCTTGGTGGTAAACGTCCATGTCCGCTTGCCATTCCATCCTTCTACTACGCCCTTGCCTATCTTTATCTCATACTCATGTCCGTAATCCAACATATTGTTATGCAGATAAATAGTGGCCTTATTGCCATGGCAGATGACAGGATAGAAATGGAAGGCATCAGAGAACCCGCCAATGATAGTCTTCTGATACCGGCGCTTGTCTTCTTTGGCTGCTCCCGACGGAGTGCCGGGACGCGTATTCCGATTTGTGACATTCTCTACTTTATATACGTATGGGACCGGAGTATAGACAGCATTGGGATTCTTAGGCTGTCCTTCTGTAGGTCCTGCAGGAATAGCCATGTCTATTCTGTCAACTATCTTGTTGGTGGTTTTGTCCAGCACCGTGACGAGTCCCTTGCTGCCGGCCTTCACCGGTCTGTCAAACTCAATTACGAGGTGTGTGTCAATATTGATGTCGTGAGCGTTCTCCTTGGGATAAAAGCCGACAGGAGATTGTGCCATGAGGTTCATACATACGATACCCACAGACAGAGTGATAAAGATTCGTTTCATATCCATTAGTTCTAAGTCTTTTTTTACTAATGCAAAAATACGAAATAAAACTGAAAAGATATGATTTGGAAGAGAAATATTATTCCTCTCTCTGCCATATATCCTCTACAACGGGAACAGCAGCGTGGTGATGAAGATGTTGGCAGCAAGGATGATGATGTTCATCAGCAGACCGATGCGCATGAAGTCGGTAAAGCGGTAGCCGCCCGGCACATATACCAGCATGTGGGTCGGCGAGCCGATAGGAGTGGCAAAACTGGAGCTGACGCTTATCATCAGGGCTATGATGAAAGTGAGCGGGTTTACACCTATCGACGTGGCGGCAGCTACTGCTATGGGATAGAACATCGCTCCGCACGCCGTGTTGGAGATGAATTCCGTGGCGAAGGTGCCTACAAGGCAGATTGCCGTCAGTACTACATAAGGATTGGTGCCGCATACGCTGAGCAGTCCGTCAGACATCATGGCTGCCAGTCCGCTGTTCTCTATAGCTTTGCCGAATGCCATACTGCAGGCAAAGATGATGACCACACGGAGGTCGATACTGCGGAACGCCTGTTCGGTGGTGCAGCAGCGGAACAGCAGCATGGCTCCTGCTGCAACCAGCGCACTCTCGAAGAGCGACATTATGTTGAATGCCGACAGGGCTACCATGGCTATCATTATTATGGTAGAGACGATAGTCTTCTTTCCCTGCTCGGGATTTATCTCCATGTCCATGATGGAAGGTTCAAGACCGGTTCTCTTTGCCAGCGCCATCACTTCGCTACGTTGTCCTCCCAGCACCAGGGTGTCGCCTCCCAGCAGGAAGTCGTCGTTGGAGATATTGTTGTTTATCTCGCCGTCGAAACTTATCACACCCAATATCGGCGGGTCGGTCTTAAGGTCGCCGATAGTCTGTCCCACAAGATGGCTCTTTGCCGGAACCTTGAGTTCGGTGGATGCTTCCTGTACGTTGAGCTTCTCGTCGGCAGACACTCGTGTGGGCAGCAGTTTCTGCATGGCGAGCATCGACAGTATGCCTACGGCGAGACAGAACAGTCCAACGCCCGTAGTGACGAAGATGCTGAGGTGGGTGCCGGGATGGTCCTCCATATACATGCCTGAGATTATAAGGTTTGGGGGCGTTCCTATCAAGGTGCATATTCCTCCCATGCCCGAAGCATAGCTCAATGGTATGAGCAGTTTGGAGGGAGCTATGCCGAGCTTGTGGCTCCAGTCTTTCACTATGCCGATAAATAGTGCCACCACGGTGGTGTTGCTCAGAAAGGCACTAAGCAGAGCAACTGGAGCCATCACTCTGACAATAGCCCCGGAGAGGCTCTTCGGTGAACCCATCAGGTTTTTCACTATCCATTGGGTAACGCCGGTGTAGGTCATGCCGGCTATTACTACAAAGAGCACGGCTATGACGAGCACACTCGTGCTGGAGAATCCTGCCATGCACTCCTTGGCGTCGAGCACGCCGGTAAGTATCATCAAGGAGGTAGTTACAAAGAATACCAACCACGTCTCCAGCTTGGTAAATATCAGCGTCAGGAACATGCCAAGTATCAGCACTATGGTTATCCACGCATTGGCCGTAAGACCCAAGAATACTATATTTTCCATATCCATAAAAAAATGTATTTATTTGCCTTTATATTCTATCATTACCATCGTTATGTCGTCGCTCTGAGAAGCTGCTCCGGAGAAGGACTTCACGTTGCGGTATACATATTCCACATAGTCTTTCGCCGTTTGCATGCTGTCGTTCCGTGCTGCAGCAAGGGCTTCCAGCAGGCGGTCGTCGCCATACAGCTCCTTGGTGGTGTTTTCTGCCTCGGTAATGCCGTCGGTATAGAGGAAGAGAGCTTCGCCCGGCTTCATGACGGTCTCTTGTGCCCGGTAAGGGAAGCCTTCGAATATTCCAACGGCGATGTTGGTTTCCACCTTCTCAAAGCTCACCTTGCATGTACCATCCCCTTTGATGCGACGCACCACGGGAGCATTGTGACCGCAGTTGCAGAAGCGCAGACACCCGTTACTGATGTCGAGCACGCCGAGCATCATGGTGCAGAACATGTTCTGGTCGTTGCCTTCCGAGAGAGCCGTGTTCAGAGCATTTGCAATCTGCGAAGGGTTGTCTTCGTGGAGCGACACGTTGCGGAACAGAGAACGCAGCACAGCCATGAACAATGATGCCGGCACGCCTTTGCCCGATACGTCGCCAATGCAGAAGAAGAACTTACCGTCACGTATAAAATAGTCAAACAGATCGCCACCCACTTCCTTTGCAGGCACCAGCATGCCGTATACATCCAGCTCCTTTACGTCGGGAAAGGCAGGATAGAGCTTTGGCAACATGCCCTTCTGTATTGTGGCGGCAATGTTCAGTTCGCCCTGCATCATGGCTTTCTGTGCGGCAGCCTTTTCATAGCGGTCGATGACCTTCATAAGCCTCCAGCACACGAAGCCGAAAATTATCATGCCGAAGAACATATTGAGCAGCATGCAAATCTTCACCTCATCCACATGGGCATAAACGTTCTGCGCCGGAAAATCGATAGTAAGAGTCCAGCCGGCTTTCCTTACGGGAGCATAATATATAAGGTGGGTGCCACCGCCACCTTCATAGGAACTTGAGCCGCGACGTGCCACCTTCATCTCCGTAAAGATGCGCTTGTCCATCTGCACGTTAGATTCTGCCATCAGCCTATCGAAAGTCATCTTCAACACATAGTCTGGATTGGGATGCGAGACGAACTTGAAAGACTGGTCCATCAACGTTACCACGGCATCGGGATATGGAGCCGCCTTACTGATATAGCCGTTAAGCTGTTCGAGCGAGATGTCGCAACATATTACTCCCATGAAGCTGCCATCCTTGTCGTAGAAGGGCATACTATAGGGAGCAAGCAGTATGCCGTTTGCCGCACGCAGCGGATGCGCCCAATAGCCTTTGCCACTCTTCTTTGCGCCTTCATACCATTCCGTATGGTTATATTGTGCCAGCGAAGATGCCTCCATGCCATAATGGCGGAAGCCTTCCCGCTTGCTGCCCTGACAGAATGTGACTGGTACGGCAATGCCTCTTTTCCTTACCACGTCGGGATCAAAGGATATGACCACACCATAGAGATGCGGATTGTCAACCATGAAGCGGTCCATCACGGCATAGATGTCAGAAGAGAGAACATCAGGATTGGTGGTAGCCAGAGCTCTAAGATTGAGGGCAGACACCTCAGCTTCGGCAAGCAGTTTGTCTGTATGTTCAAGAAGATTGTCGAGGTCGCGTGTGGCTATCTGGTCTGCCACCACAAAGAACTTCTTCTCGCTGTATTTCAGGGCTATGCCGTTGCCTATGGTGAATACGGCAAAGAGCGTAAGCAGTATTGCCAGCGACATCTTTATTTTTGATACCTTATTCATCTCTCTAAATTTTCTTTATCATTGTGAGCACGTTCTGCTCCCCCACTCTCTCATATTCCAGCTTGTCCATCATCTGACGGATAAGGAAGATGCCAAGTCCGCCAATCTGCCTTTTCTCTGCATCCGACGTGGTGTCCACCTCTGGAGCCTCAGCCAAGGGGTTGAAGGCAAAGCCGTGGTCAAGGAGACAGAGCTTTAGTTCGCGGAAGCCATCGTCAGCCGCAGCTACATCTGCCGTGATGGTCACGGGCATGCCTGTAGCCTCGCCATAGGCATAGTTCACGATGTTTGACACAGCCTCGTCGAGAGCCAGCTGCAACTGGAAGACGAGAGTCTGGTCGAGCTGGAACTCCCTGCCCATCTGTACTGTGAAAGGTTCAAGAGCCGCCATCTCCGACAGACTATTGTTTATCGTAAGGGTAAGCATAACTATCTGAAATCAAAGAGAGACAAGAAGCCGGTGATGGTGAATACCTGCTTTACATCTGCCGTCATGCCTTCGATAATGACCTTGCCTCCGGCGGCGAGAGTGGCTTTGCGAAGAGTGAGGAAAAGGCGCAAGCCGCTTGAGGAGATGAACTCCAGTCGTTCGCAGTTGAGCACGATAGTCTTGTCGGCATTGTCAAGCAGAGGCTTCATGTCCGTTGCAAACTGTGTAGAGGCAACTGTGTCAAGGCGACCTGTAAGGACAGCCTGAATCTCATTCTCCTGATTGTTTATTTTAAGTTCCATAATTTAGTTGTTTTTTATTGTAAAGATTGTTATTTATAAATGTTTATAGCATAGTTTTTCTTTTCGCTTGTGTGGCAACAGTTTCATCACCTGTCGCACAACATGTTTCATAGCCGTTTATAGCCTATGCCAAGATATACATCACAAATTTAGTTGTAAATGCAAAAATACACATTTCCTAAAAACCAACAAAGCACAATGTGCATTTTTCTTTCAAAATAAAGCAAAATAATATTCTTAACCGAATGGAAAAGTACAAAAATGCGCCTTGCAGACAGGAAACATTATATTTAATGTTATATAAATATCACCATATATATTATATAAAAAAGTAATGTCGCAAGTGCCATCTGTCGCAAGTGCCATAGATAGACATCGTAAGCGACATAGATAGACATCGTAAGCGACATAGATTGTATAAAGTATCATAAAATCTTATAGCGCTTTCTTTTGTTGTCGGGAATATTATGTATTTTCGCATCCATGACAAAGAAACTGCCTATCATACTTATCAACTTCACAGGCATATACGACTATGAGTCGTTTGCCTCAAGCTGCAACATCACGCATGTAGACTGCCGCGACATCAACGGCGTAGACTGCTACTGCGATGAACAGGCAAGGAAGGAACTGCATCGAAGACTGTCTGCATTCCCTGCCAAGGCTCTCCATTTCATAGATTCCGGCGATTTCCATTATCTCACGGAATACTGGGTGTCAAGGCTCGATGAACCATTCTCCCTTGTCGTTTTCGACCATCATCCCGACATGCAGCCTCCGCAATGGGAAGGCGTGGTGTCGTGTGGCGGATGGGTGACTGACGTATTAAGGAAGAACCCCTTTGTCAGGAATATCATCATCGTGGGGGCTTCGGATGAACTCGTATCGCAAATCCCGACTGGAGCAATGGCGACATGTCCCTCCTGCAACTCCAAGCCGTGCTCCGCATCATCTATGCCAATGAAAAAGTCATCGGCATAGACATTACCGGCGAATGTTCTGCCACTCTCGACTATCTTTCTGAAGTAAGAAATGCCGACATCAGCAACAAGGCTAATGATGAACTGATGAGGATGATTCTGGCGGAGGAGAGATAATAAAATCAGAATTCGCAATAAAGACGGGCACCGATAACCGTGAAGTCATCGTCGGCGTTCGACACATACTGGAACGACGGCTGCACGGACAGCCATTTGTTCAGTCTCCTCCTCCACGTCAGCTCCAGAGAATATTCCGTACCCTGCCGGAAACGGGCATACTGGCCCGACACGCCACATTCGTTTGCTTCGTCCTGATATGCTCCACCTTTTTCCGCATAGCGGTAGCAAGCACTCCTGCGACTGGTGTCTTCGGAATACTGAGCCATACAAGAAACCTTTCTTGCGCCCGACTCCCACACGGTCTGCTCGCCATAGACCCACCATCCGCAGCTGGTCTTGTGCACAGCTTCCTCAGCCGGAGCCATTTCCTCCTCCTCGTCTATAGCATACTGACGGGTATGGATGGCAGCCCCGGCAAAATACCTTCCGCCACGATATGAATACTCCAGTTGGGAGATGTTGAAGATGCCGTCCTTCTTCGGACGCACGAGGAAGGGATTGTCGTGTGCGGTCCATCCGTTGTAGCCGGAACCGTTGTAGATACTGTTGCGGAACGTCCATCCGCCCTTTGTCACATCGAAATAGACGGTAAGTCCCGACAGAGGATAGTTGGCAATGGGATAGCTTGCAGCCACCGTGGGGAAGATGCCGCAAGAGCTGTTGGTGAAGAGCGCCGTAACGTCGGACGTGAAGAAGTCCTCGTTCACATTCCTCACACCCACGAACAGATGCCCTGCCTTCCACTCATGCATATAGCCAAGCACGGCGATTGCGGCAAACATATTGTCAGCCTCGATGTTCGAGAAACCCTGCCAGTCGCCGATGACGCTATCGCCGGTCTTTGCCAGATGGAGCGTCGCCGCCTCGATGGAGCCTCTGCCGCCAAACACGGGCACGCTGAGGTCCAGGCGCAGCTGGTTCACCCAGTTCGTCTTCTTGTTCATGTCCCATTGCCACTCCGTCGTGTAAACTCCGCTAAAACATTGGGCATGCGACAGACAGACGCTGACGCAGCACATAAGAATTAAAAATATACGCTTCATAATGTTTTCTGTATCCCCATATCTGGAGGGCGGATGCAAAGGTAATAAAATCTTCGCATCCACCAAATACTTAAAATCAGATATATTATCTTCAAAGCATTACAAAGCAAATTGAACTTTCCTAAAGTTCGTTCTTGTGAAGCGCAGCAAGCAGTTTGGCGCTCTGGGTGTGTACGTCGATGTGGCGCTGGAGCTTCTCGTAGATGCTGTTCACCTCGGTGTAATATTCCAGGGCGTTGATTTCGCCTTGCTGCAGCGCCTTGGCGAAGAGCTCTATCGACTCCTGCATCATCTTCACGTCGCTGTGGTCGAGCACCTGCTGCAGACCCACGAGCTGCTGATAGCCCGAACGGAGCTGCGACTCGGCGGCGCTCCGTGCTTGCTCCACCTGCAGCTGT
>URLQ01000121.1 GCA_900548745.1 uncultured Prevotella sp. | reverse complement strand
TCCTAAATGAAGGAAAAGGAAAGTACAGCCATCAGTATATAACAGATAAAGACGAAGACTATATCAATGTCTGTGAATCATTGAATATAAAAAAGAAATAACGATATGAGCGAATAATTACAACAGAAACTCCGTGACCAACTTTGAGAAGTCGCTAACAAAATGCGTGGCAATATGTCTGCAGTGACTTCATGTATTTCACCCTTGGCTTTATCTTCCACAAGTATTTGTCGGAGAAGATAGAGAAACACGCCAATGATGCATTGGTAGATGATGAAGTTACGTTTAAAGAACTGTGGGTGATGAAGGAAATCAAGGAGCTGGAAGCCAAACGTGCCGACCTTGACAAGGAGATTGAAGGGTACTTGAAGGAATTGGGATTGGCGTAACCATATCAACCAAACGGTTGGTATGGTCATGCTTGAAAATAAAGACTTTATATGTGTCCAATGCCCAACTATCCAATATTTTAGGATAGTTCTAACTAAAGAGAAACAAAAGAGAACGAAAAGCAACCTGTTGGTTTTTTCAACAAGTTGATAGAGAGCAAAAGAAAATGGCAGAAAAGAAAAATATACCGCAATTTGTGAATAGCGATTCGTTTATGGCAGATAAAAACTATGTGAAGTGGTTGTCTGACTTGAAGAAACGTTTCCGCATGTCACAGCTTAAAGCAGCTGTCAAAGTGAATACGGAAATGCTCAAATTCTATTGGAGTTTGGGCGAGGACATTTGCGAGAAGCAAAAGCAATACAAGTGGGGCGCAAAGGTTATTGACAGACTTAGTCTTGATATGCGTTCGGAATTTCCTCAGAGTGAGGGATTTTCCAGAGCTAACCTGTACCATATAAAGCGATGGTTCACCTTCTATTCAAGCCAAATTGAATTTGTCTACCAGGCTGGTAGACAATTACAGAAAGTGGATGATGCCAATACCCCTATACCAGAGATATTGCTTTGTGTGCCTTGGAGACATCAAACAGTAATTGTTTCCAAATGCGCCACCATAAACGCTGCTTTGTTCTACCTCAACAAGGTTGTTGAAGACAACATGAGCCGCACGGAATTGGAGCATGTGGTTAAGGCTCAACTGTACGAGCATACTGGCAAGGCTCTAAATAACTTTGATGTTACACTGCCACAACCTCAAAACGAATTGGCAACAGAGATTATAAAAGACCCTTACAAGTTGGATTTCTTCTCATTGCCAAGCAAGTTCAGCGAAATGGACTTGGAGAATAAGTTAGCAACCAATATTACTCGCTTCCTTTTGGAATTGGGTAAAGGCTTTGCGTATGTCGGTCGACAAATGGAACTTGACACGCCAAGTGGCAAGTCATACTTCCCCGACATGGTGTTCTATCATACTCGGCTTAAATGCTATGTGGTGGTGGAACTGAAGATTGTGGATTTTATGCCAGAGTTCATCGGCAAACTGAATTTTTACGTTTCCGCTGCTGACGAGTTGCTTAGAGGCGAAGGAGACAATCCAAGCATCGGTATTCTTCTTTGCAAGGACAAAGATTCGTCCGTTGTGGAATGGTCTTTGCGTGGTATCACCACTCCTTTGGGTGTGGCAAATTATCAGCTGCAAGAGGTCTATGAACGGACTATGCTTGAATTAAAACAGGAAGCCTCCGAAAAAGAGTAAGAACGCTTGAAATCTGCCACAAGTTGTGGCTCAGGAGAGATTGTCCGTGGATAGACAATCTCTCCTGAGCCTCGTTAAATGTAATTTTTACAATTGCTTGCAGCCTTTTGTTTTTTATAAGGCATCTTTTGTCCTTTTTTTTAATTCGCAACAGCTCGCTATTACTCATTAAAAGCAAAATACAAGAAAGCTCTAATGATTTGGTTTTAAGCAAAAAAGGATGCCCCTATCGGAGCATCCTTTTTTTTGCTTTAATGAGAGATCTGTATTACTTGTTTATAAAAATCATCAAGAAAAACAAACCTACTTGTCTACTTGTTTATTTCACAACAACCTTCTTTCTCTTACCATCATACTCTACGATGTAAGCCCCCTTGGCAACAGAAACAGATACGCTCTCTGTAAACTTGACGCCACTGTATACAACAGCTCCGTCTGTTCCGAAGATGCTGATGCTCTTGCCTGCACAGTTGTTCACCGTAATCATACGATTACCTGTCTCAATGCTGATGCCTCTTGTGGCAAACGTGTTGATGGTAGTTGTAGAGAGTACGAATGGAGCAGAAAGCTTTGACTCGCCCTCTTCATATACTACAGATACCTGATACTGATAGCTTGTATTCGGTTCTACGGCATCGGTGTAGGTTGGTTCCGCCACAGGAACCTCGTTGAGCTTCACACCGTCACGATAGATGTTGTAGCCAACGATGTTGAGGTCACCCATCTCACCCTCGGCTGGAGTATAGGTTATGTCGTCAACCAACATTGCCATACAAAGGCTTGAGACACAACGGATAGCGAAATACTGGGTTCCTGAAGGAACAGCAAACGAAATCTTTGTCCATGCGTAAGGAGCATTGCCGTCGATATTCTCTATCTTGGTGAAGCTCTCCACCTCATCGTCGGTGGTAGAAGTGAGAACCTCGAACTTCTCCATTCCGAAGTTTGGCACTGAAGTTCTTACATAGAACGTGATAAGCTGTGCCGAACCACTGAGCTTCGGAGAGATTAACCAGTTGTCGCTTGTGCCAGTCTCTGAGCTGAACGATGCCAAAGACTGTGTACCAGAGTGTGCCATGAAGATGTCGTAACCTGTAGCCTCATCGTCAAGACCAGCATCGTGGGCATTGAACACCTGCCATGCCATAGGCTCGCCTGCATTCTTATACTGCTTTACAGAGCCCTTGAACTGAACACAGAAGGTTGGAGTGCCATCGCCGTCATACAACTTCCAGTTGCCAATGTTGGTAATGATAAACGGTTCGTAGCTGTCGAAGTCTTCCGTTACCGCCTTCACTCTCTGCTGAGCAGCCGGCTTGTCCCATGTAATCTGTGCTCCGTTTTCATATTTACCAGAGATATTCTCTACGGTAGGATAGTCAACAGTATTGACAACGGACTTCTGAACCTTCGACGTATTGTTGTCCTTATATTCGTCAGCCTCGTAATTGATGTAAGCATAGAACTCGTTAGCCTCCGGCATTATTGCATCAGGCATCACGTGGAATACAGTACTCATAGCTTCGCCCGGCTTTATTGCTTCGCCCTCAACCTGCTGCACTTTCTTACCGTTCTGATAGAGTTCCACGGTATAGTTCTCGGCATTCTTCAATCCGTCGTTGCGCCACGTAACAGTGAAGTCAGCCTCATTACCAGCCAGCATACTTGCAGGACCCTGGAAAGCAACGGCAGTAATGTTGTTCTCGATATTATCAATTACTTCCACCTTGTCGAGATATACGCTGTGTTTATAATCCACACCTGTTGTAGCATCGTAAGCCACAGCCACCCAAGGCTTGTCCTTATACTCGTCGAGCGATACCGTAAACTCGTTCCAACCTGTCTCACCATCAAAGTTGTTATAGTCTACCTCCTTCAGAGTAGTATAGTTCACATAGTCTGTCGTCGCCATGATTCTAACCTTGATATCACTCTTCAGACTCTCGTCATAATACAGATGAGTAACAAGTGCCGGATGTGATGTGTTTGCCAACGAAATCTTGCCGCTGAATATCCTACCGGTTTCGTTAGGGCCCTCACCCATGAAGTAAATCATACCGCCGTCATCGTCATAAGTCTTCACCTTCTGACCATCCTTTGTCAACCACCAACTGCTGCTGCCGTTAGTAACGTTGCCCCAAGGCTGCTGTGTGATGGTTGCATTACCGAACGACTCGCAGAACGGAACAGTATAGCGTCCGTTACCAACAACGATATAGTTGGAATATGTCACCTGACTCATGCCTGCAGCATTAGAAGCATAAACGAGGTACACCTGCAGAGTCTGTCCGTCTACCTCATCGTCGGTGAATGAAGTCTCAGAGATATCGGAAGCCACCACGGTCTGGTCGGAACCGCGAAGTACTATATAAGTAAGCTTCGACGGGTCGATATAACCACCGTCTGCACCTACCGTAGGAGCATCCCATGTAATTACCGGATGGGAGTTTTCCTCTTTCAGAACAACGTTTGAAACCGGTGACGGTATGCTGACACCGCAATATACAGAAACCTTAGAGTCGAGACTCTTTCCATTTTCATTATATGTGTAAACCTTGTATTCGTTCATACCCTGGTCTGCATCAACAACGACAGAAACAGGCTTGCCTACTCCCGGATTCTCTATTGTAGCCTCAAGGATATCGTACTTGTAAATCTCAGCCTTGGTTATATTGGTGAGGGCATCGCCTCCAAATGTCTTGGTAGGAGTAGTGAAGCTGATGGTAGCATTGAGTGCACCATTTGCTCCTGGAGTAGCAGTAAGGTCACTTACGCGGTCCGGACAGCCCAAATCAGAAACGTAGGTCAAGGAGATATCGTCGAGTCGCAGGTCTGACATCTGAGGCTCATCTGTCATGGCATGGAAGCCGATATGATAGTCGCCGCTTTCATCTACCTTCACGTCGAGGTCGAAGTCGTATACCACATCCGGTATCTGCTGGTCTGTCTGATACAATGTATCCTTAACCAATGTCGTAACCATGTCTGCAACAGAAGTACCCTTACCCATCTTCACTTCAAGACGGTCTGGATAAACGCGCTTGCAAGAAGAAGTGAAGGTTAGCTTGTAGAGCTTGCCTTTCTCCAGATAGATAGGAGGAGTCATCAACCACTCGTCCATAGGGTTCTTGAAAGAGTATCTGCTCTGTACCATATCCCAACCATTGCGGAACATCCATGTGTCACCGTCTTCATAGCCATCGATAATGGTGAAGTTATCCAACGCCTCCTTGGTGTCGAAGGTCTCGAGATACGGCACGAGACAGTGTGTGCCAAGCTTGACGCCGTTAGAAACAGCCTCCGTACCTATCAAGTCGCCAACATACGGGGTAACGGTATAGCTGTACTGTGCCAATGCCTCGGTACCGAGCTTTTCTGTAAACTCGCAAACGCTCAAATCGTTGGCAACTTCCTTGCCGTCGGTATTTCTTACCACCTTATATCTCATTGCCGCAGCATCAAGATAACCGCCATTGAGAGTTGTGGTAGGAGCGGTCCATGTCAGTTTCACAATTCCGTTGTCTCGGTCTGTAACTTCCAGTTTCAGGTCGCCTACTGCCGCCGGCGCATCCTTACCTATAAACATATCCACTACTGCCGCCGGACTGTTGCCTTCTGCATTGGCTGTGGTTACGCTAATCTTTGTAGCACCACCAGGCAATGTCACTTCCACATCAACGTCTGCACCGGCAGTCGTTGTACCTGTGGCTACGCTCTTGCCATTGGCTTTCACTTCGTAAGTCAGTTCGCCCGTAAGAGCATCGCCGGCAAATGTTGTTGTAGGAGCAGTAAACTTGATGTCACCTGTGCAACTGCCGTTCTTGAAATCTGTTATTACTGATGCCACAGCTGCCGGAGCACCGTCTTCCGCCAATGGAGCCTTTATGAAGAGACCCAAATACTGTTCCTTGTTTGGGAAGTCTATCACTTCCGTAGCTTCTCCCGTTGTTGTGTTCACCTTATAGAATCCTGTCTTGCCGTCACTCAGGCAAGCAGCCCAATACATCTCATTCTTGCGCGTATCAAAAGTAGCACTCTGTGTGATATATTCAACCGAGAGTCCTGTAGAGCCTACAAGTGTCTGCGCTCCTGTTTCCTTATCCACGGTATAGAGATTACCCTTACCGTCAACACCATATATAATACCCTCGTTGCTGGCAGCTATTGCCAACAGCGGATTGTCGCAGAAGCCAAGCTGTGTGCGCTTGCCTTCCGTAAGGTCGATTGTACCCCATACATAGCCGTTGCCGGAATCGCTGACGAAACATCCGTACACCTTGTCTGTAATAGGATCGTAAGCGAGGTCGGTTGCCACTTCCTGCATGGATGCTTTTGTATCGCCCAAGAACTCCCATGTTTCAGGATTGTATCTCTCGAAATAAACGAAATTGTAACCATAATAGGTGTAGAAGTTGGTCAAATAGTAGGTATCGCCTACAAGCACACCACCACCGTTAGCTACAAGGTCATCTTCTTGTTTTACCAATGTGGAGGTATACGTCGGTGCGGTAAACGTATACATACCATATTGCGTCTTGTCGCCCCATGTGGAGTTGCCTGCCATAGTACCATAAACAACCAGAGGCTTGTCGCCTCCTGCCTTAGGCATCTTCTTACCCAACTTATGGGTAATGGCTTGAGGAGTGAAGGCAGGACAAACCTTACCGAAAGTCCTTGTTTTCTCCTTCTGATAAAGACGCTTGTAAATCACCAGTTTGCTTAAGTCATCATTTGCCTGGACGGCTGACTGTGTAGGCAGCTGACTGTGAGATTTTCTTGTAATCTGATTGTCAGTTGTTCCTACTGCAAACAATCTCATTGTCACGAATAGCGACAGAAATAATGCTAAAAAGTTACCTTTCTTCATAGTGTATTGTTTTGATGAATAATAAAGGTTGCATGCAAATGTATTCAAAAAAAAAAAACGCCAACAATCTTACGTTAAGTTTAGTTAATTGATTTACTTTTTGCGAATTATTCTTCCATCAAGTATAAATAACACATCGAAAACTCTTGTTTATTGTTCCAAAAGCCGTATTAGTGTAAATCATGTCTTTTACGAGTTGACAAGTTAACGAGTAAACGAGAAGACAAGGAGATTGGTTATATAAGTTGACGAGGAGACAAGCGGCAACACGTTACGTTGTACCAAAGGAGTGCCATTTTTTGGAACTTTTTAACCATCAAGAAAACTCCTTACGCAGAGCTGTAATAAGAGACCCCAATTTGACCGTTTTTAGAAAGTTACGGACTTTCTCATAGAAAGTTACCGACTTTCTCATAGAAATTGACGTACTTTCTCATGGAAAGTCAACGGACTTCTTCTTTTATCTTTTTTAAGACAATAAGAAAATGTTAATTCTACGGTTTATTATTAACAAAGCCCATGTCTTTTATTAAAATGTATTAAATACCCAAACAAGCATGTTTTTCCACCTTTTTTTTATGGTTCATCCGGAATATGGAGTGATAGAATATCTAAAGGGGGTTTTAAATGTTTTTGTATAAGTGTTGGACAGAATCCCATGTTTACATCACTCCAAATATCGGATGAGCCGTTTTTTAATGTTTTTCTATAAATCAGAAATATAAATTTTGTATTCTCTTTCCTTTGATGTACCTTTGCATAAGATTGGCGGCACTCGGCAATTCGTAAGTAAACTTACATTGCTCTCGCTTGCACAATCTTTGCATAAGATAATTAATAAACGAAACAAACAAAATATTACAATATGGGAAAGATCATTCTTACGGGCGACCGCCCTACCGGAAGACTACACCTCGGACACTATGTAGGCTCACTGCGCAGACGCGTGGAACTGCAAAACGAGGGAGACTTCGACAAGATGTTCGTGTTCATTGCCGACGTGCAGGCTCTGACTGACAATGCCGACAACCCTGAAAAGGTAAGACAGAACATTATTGAGGTTGCACTCGACTATCTATCCTGCGGACTCGACCCGCAGAAAGTGACTCTCTTCGTACAGTCCATGATTCCGGAACTGGCGGAGCTGACGGTATATTACATGAACCTCGTTACCGTTTCACGACTGCAGCGCAACCCTACCGTGAAGACAGAAATACAGATGCGCAACTTCGAAACAAGCATCCCGGTGGGTTTCTTCACCTACCCTATCTCACAGGCTGCCGACATCACGGCATTCAAAGCTACCACAGTGCCTGCCGGAGAGGACCAGGAGCCTATGCTGGAGCAGACACGAGAGATAGTGAAACGCTTCAACTATATATACGGTGACGTGCTCGTAGAACCCAAAATCATGCTGCCCACCAACCAGGTATGCTGCCGACTGCCGGGAACCGACGGTAAGGCGAAGATGAGCAAGAGCCTCGGCAACTGCATCTATCTCTCTGACTCCGCAAAGGACATGCAGCAGAAAGTGAAGGGCATGTATACCGACCCCGGCCATCTGCGTGTGGAAGACCCGGGAAAGGTGGAGGGAAACACTGTATTCACATACCTCGACGCATTCTCTACTCCTGACGACTTCGCCGAATTCTGGCCCGAATACAAGTCGCTCGACGAACTGAAAGACCACTACCAGCGTGGCGGACTGGGCGACATGAAGTGCAAGAAGTTCCTCATCAAGGTGCTCGACAAGCGCCTGGAACCTATCCGTCAGCGCCGCCATGAGTTCGAACAGGACATACCAGAGGTCTACAACATTCTGAAGAAGGGAAGCGAAGCAGCCCGCGAAGCAGCTGCACAGACGCTGCATGATGTGCGCGAAGCCATGAAGATAAACTACTTCGACGATGCCGCCCTCATACAGCAGCAGGCTGAGATGTACAGAAACAAGTAATTTATAAACGAACAAAATCTCCCCATAAGAATTAAGCATTCAAAAAGAACTGCCTAAAACTTATGGGGAGACATTATCCCCAATCGGTCATTAGGTCGTTTGGGGATTATTATTATAAGTCCAACACTATAAGACAGGCACTATTCCGTCATCTGATGTCTCTCCCTAAACTCTGTAGGCGTACACCCTTCAGCCTTTTTGAAACAACGACTAAAATACTTCGGATCGGTAAAGCCACAACGATAGGCTATTTCCGACACAT
>URLQ01000120.1 GCA_900548745.1 uncultured Prevotella sp. | reverse complement strand
TCTCGGGGTCGTTGGTTCGAATCCGACAAGAGGCTCAAGACAAAGGAGAGACATCCAATAAGGAAGAGTCTCTCCTTTTTGTTTTAGCTACAAACCACCATAATGCAATATAGCCATTAAATTACATATTTATGAAATCAGATATTGAGATAGCACGCAGTATCAAACTGGAGAGGATTGAGAACATAGCCGAACATTACGGCATCCCCACAGATGAACTTGAAAACTACGGGAAATACATCGCAAAGGTTCCTGTGAAACTCATCGACGAGAAGAAAGTAAACAAAAGCAATCTCATACTCGTTACTGCCATTACACCAACACTTGCCGGCATCGGAAAGACGACAGTATCTGTAGGACTGACACTCGGAATGAACAGAATAGGCAAGAAAGCGATATGCGCACTACGGGAACCTTCGCTCGGACCTTGCTTCGGAAGGAAAGGCGGAGCTGCCGGAGGAGGATACGCACAGGTGCTTCCAATGGAGAAGATCAACCTACATTTTACAGGCGACTTCCATGCCATCACGTCAGCACATAATATGATAAGCGCCCTTCTCGACAACTACATATACCAGAACAAGGACAACGGATTCTCTTTAAAGGAAATCCTATGGAACCGAGTGCTCGACATCAACGACCGCGGGTTAAGGGATGTCGTAACAGGACTTGGCGGCAAAGCCAACGGTATAGTAAGGGAAACAGGCTTCGACATAACGCCGGCATCAGAGATAATGGCAATACTATGTCTCGCAACTGACGAGGAAGACCTACGCAGACGCATAGAGAACATCACGCTCGGATATACTACAGACGACAGACCTTTCACGGTAAAGGACCTCGGTGTAGGCGGCGCCATAACAGCATTGCTACTTGATGCCCTCTCACCGAATCTCGTCCAGACCACAGAACATACCGCAGCTTTCGTGCACGGCGGACCTTTTGCCAACATCGCCCACGGATGCAATTCCGTCATAGCTACAAAGATGGCTATGACTTTCAGCGACTACACCATCACAGAAGCCGGCTTCGGAGCAGACCTCGGAGCAGAGAAATTCTACAACATAAAATGCCGCAAAGCCGGATTGCAACCTAAGCTTACGGTACTTGTAGCCACCACCCAAGCCCTGAAGATGCATGGCGGCGTGGCAAAAGATGCTATAAAGGAAGAAAACCACGAAGGCTTGACGAAGGGACTTGCCAACCTCGACAAGCACATAAACAACCTGCAGGTCTTCGGACAAACCGTTGTCGTGGCATTCAACAGATACGCCAACGACACAGATGCCGAGATAGACATCGTACGTCAACACTGCAAAGAGCTCAGCATAGGATTTGCCGTCAACAACGCATTCGTTGAAGGAGGGAAAGGAGCCGAGGAACTTGCACGACTCGTAGTAGACACTATAGAGCACCATCCCTCTGCCCCACTATATCCGACCTATAGCAATGAAGACTCTATAGAAGGCAAAATCTCGAAGGTTGCACGACACATATACGGAGCTGCCACCATAACTTACAGCACGGCAGCCAAGAAAAAGATAAAGACAGCCACCGAAAACGGATTCTCACGCTTCCCCATCTGCATAGCAAAGACGCAGTATTCGTTCTCTACCGACCCGAAGGCGTATGGCGTGGCAAAAGACTTTGAGTTCCACGTTCGGGATATTGTCATAAACAGTGGAGCGGAAATGGTTGTCGTTGTAGCCGGAGACATCATGAGAATGCCAGGACTTCCTAAAGCACCGCAAGCTAACATCATAGATGTTGCGGACGGAAAGATTATCGGACTGTCATAACCATCCACCCGATCACAATACCCCTTTCAATCATCAAAGCGTATTCCAAGCAACAGCAAGTATACGACTTATGCATCGTAAGTATACGACTTATGCATCGTAAGTATACGACTTATGCACCATAAGTATACGACTTATACACCGTAAGTATACGGCTTATGCATCGTAAGTATACGGCTTACATATCATAAGAATGTAGGTTGCACATGGAAACTTCATTATATTTGGCGAATAGTCCCTGAGATAAGAAAATATCCCGGGGACTTTTTCGTTTATCACGTTCACCTGTCATCCTTCGCAACACCTTCATCTCCGCAACAACACCCTAATTCTGAAAAGAGGAGAACAACTCAAGACGTAAGGAAAAACACCCTAAAGTATATAGAAAAACACATTCTGACATAAAGCAGACCACTTCAAAACACAAAGCAGAAGACTTCGAGACACAAAAAAAACCCTGCTGCTTACGCAAACAGGGCTAATGAAAGGAGGAGTGGTACCACCAGGAATCGAACCGGGGACACAAGGATTTTCAGTCCTTTGCTCTACCAACTGAGCTATGGCACCATCATGTCTGCAAAGAGCATATCGCTCATTTGCGAGTGCAAAGGTACAACTTTTTATTTATTCCACAAACTTTTTCTTGCTTTTTTATTAAAATCTTTTATATTTCACCTCATATTACTTGCTTTTCTTATCCATTTTACGAAATACCATCCAATAGAAGACTGGAAGGACTGTGGCTATAAGAATCATCGAAATCAGCGTACCGAAGAATATCACGGCTGCCATAGGAGACCACAGAGTATTGCCTTCGAGCATCATAGGCAACACTCCGACAGAGGCGGCAGCCGAGGTAAGGAAGATAGGACGCATCCTTCGTTCACCGGCACTAATGGCTGCTTCGCGAACAGTCAGGCCCTGGTCGCGGCGCAACTCTTCTGCATAATCAAGCATGATGATGCCGTTGCGCACAAGTATACCCATAAGACTTACCACACCAAGGATTCCCGTAAGACTCATATCAAAGCCCGTGACGAGGAGTCCGAGCACTGCACCGAGGACACACAAAGCCATAGAGGAAAGATTCACCACGGCAAGACTTATCTTCTTAAAATGGAACAGCAAGATAAAGAAGATGATAAGCACGGCTATTGCAACACCAGAAAACACCTGCGGCTGTGTTTCCATATCACGGGCATACATACCACCCGTTTCAACGCTTACCGATGCAGGCAGCTTGATACGTCCTATCTCTGCCATCACTTCTTTCGTAAGGTTGTTAACATTATATCCCGTCTTCGGCTCTGCCAGGACGGAGATAGTGCGCACACCATTACGGCGACATATCGATCCATACGTATACGACGGCTTTATGTCGGCTATCTGCTTGAGAGGAACGGAAGACGTTCCGCCTGCCACAGGAATATATTCGTCTGGCAGCGCGGCAAAGCGATTCTCGTCTGTATAGTCAGACTTCAGCGCCACGCCCACAGGGTAATCATTCTCCCATACCGTAGTGAGCGGTATTCCGCTTCCGAACCTCAATGCCATATTTGCGGAGAGCATGGTCTTC
The DNA here is from genome assembly GCA_900548745.1 of uncultured Prevotella sp. Taxonomy (GTDB): domain Bacteria; phylum Bacteroidota; class Bacteroidia; order Bacteroidales; family Bacteroidaceae; genus Prevotella. The sequence continues at coordinate 5,416 of URLQ01000120.1, read as the reverse complement.
GTAACGCCAAGACGTATTGCCTCCGGCTCTTTCAATGTCAAGGAAACGCCAGGCAAAGGATTGCCGAAATCATTACGTACGAGTTGCAGCCCTTCCACCTTACGCATACAAGCCTCCACCTTATGCGCCGCATCTACTATGTCCTGCAAGGAGTCGCCGCTAATGCGTATCTCCACAGGAGAGATAGCATTGTTATAATCCATCTGCTTGAACCGGACATAAGCCTGGGGGAAATACTCGCTGTACTTGTCTGCATAATCATCAAGCACATATTGTGTGGCTTCGTCACTTTTGGTGTTTACGATAAACTGTGCGAAGTCAGGTCCACCAATCTGCGGAGCATACGTGGTATGGAAACGTGGAGAACCTTGTCCTACGAATGTTGTTATAGCCGTTATCCTATCGTCCTTTGCCATGATACGGCGCAAGGAGTCAGCCACCTTTGCCGTCTGTTGTGCCGAGGTGCCGTTGGGAGTGTATATTTCCACGGCAAACTGGTTGCGCTCGGCAATAGGCATCATGCGCTGCGGAACCATAACAAAGAGCAGTCCTCCCAGCACTACTGCCGCCGAAGCACCTGCCAGCGTCACTACCGGATGCGCAAAACACCGGGCAAGAAGCCAGTTGTACCCGTCCTGAAGATAGTCGAGCGGTTTCTTCTTTGCCTTTTCCCTTACGGGTTCTTTATTCACGGCTATTCCGCTTTTTATGAACTTGTATTGCAGATAAGGCGTAAGAAGTAGAGAGATGGTAAGCGACACAGACAGGATGATAAACATTGCCCACGGAAAGGTCTTTACGAAATCCGCCATATCCCCCTTCATGGTAAAGAGGAAGGGAAAGAACGTCAGGCTTATAGACAGCGTGGCTGACAGGACAGACTTGAAGAATTCCCGCGGTGCGGCGATAGTGGCATGGCGCCGGTCCATGCCCTCCCCCATCTTCTCCATATAATTGTCTATGATAACCACCGAGTCGTCAACGACCATTCCGAGTGTTACTATCAGGGCTGCAAGCGTTACGGTGTTCAGTTCCATACCGAAGATAAAGAACAAGCCTACGGAGGTAAATATCGTTATCGGTATCGTCATGGCAGAAACTTCCGCCACGCGGCGCGGCATCAGCAATACAACAACAATAATAACGGCAATGACAGAAATCAGAAGTTCCCGGAGGAAGTTCTCCACCGAATCGGAAACCACCTTGCTCTGATCTGTTATTATATTAATATGTACGTCAGTCGGAAGACTCTCTTCATACTCATCAAGGGCAGCCCTCACCTCTTCTCCCATCTTCACGATATCGTTTCCCGGTCTCATTTCCACGGACAGGAGGACGCATTTCACCCCATTATACGTGATGTATTTATCAAGGCGCGGATACTCTCTTTCTATCTTTGCCACATCTTTCAGCCTTACAATATTTCCTTGAGGGGAGGAATAAACGATTTGGTTTGCTATGTCATACTCGCAGTTGTATGTGTCTGAGATATATACGGGGGCAGTGTTCTCTCCGTTTTCCACCGTTCCGCTTAGCGTAGTGAAGCCTTGCGTCGACAGAGTGTTCATTATCATCGACGGTCCGATGCCATATTTCGCCATGCGGTTCTGATCCAGCCTTATCGTGATCTGTTCATTTTCGAGTCCATAAGTGCGCAAGTTTGATATTGACGAGATGCGACGCAGCCTGCTTTTTATGTCATTGATATAAGTGTTCAGCTCCCGGTAAGTCTTCTGCCTGCTGTCTATCGTGACGAGCAATGCCGAGGTGTCTGCTATGTCATCAATAGCCTGCACCGCCACCACTCCGGCTGGCAGCTGCATCTTCAGATTAGACAGACCGTGTTTCAGCTTCGCCCAAAAGGCATCCTTGTCCTCTACTTCGTCTCCAAGCTGCACATAGACTATCAGCATTCCGTCCTTACTGACGGAAGACGTCTTTGTCTTTTTCACTTCTTCAAATCCGAAGACAAAGTCTTCCACCTGTGGAGCGACACGCTGTTCAATATCATTTGAGCTCATACCCGGGCATACTGCGACAACGGCACCCTGCCTTATTGTGAACACCGGCATCTCCTGCTTCGGCATAACAACAAGACCTACTATTCCGGTCACTACGAGCATACCGACAAGCAATATTATAATATTGTGATAGACGAATGCTGAATCTATAAAACTGCGTTTGCTTTCGTTTTCCATCTTTACCGAATTTATTTTTCAACTACACTCATCCCCTCACTTACTTTCTGCGCACCGGAGGTGATGATACGGTCGCCAGAAGAAAGTCCGGACACTACACGCACACCGTTTCCTGCAAAACTTTCCACCTGCACATTCCTACGATAAGCCCTGCCGTTTCTTACTATCCATACGAAACGACTGTTGTCTGTATCCAGCTCCACAGCTCCCATAGGTATTATCAGCCCATCTGTCGCATCCTTTTGCAAGGCAACAGAACAGACCATTCCTGGAAGCAGACTGCCACCATGCCCGTCTATCGTCAGGCGCACGCTATAAGAATGTGAAATGTCGTCGGCAGCTATGCCTTTCTCTTTTACTACACCTGTATACATAGCGTTTCCTTCGGCTTTCACTCTTACCACAGCCTTTTCACCTAAAGAGACACCTGCTATATCATTCTCCGGAACTGAGAAACAGACATCCATCCTTGACACGTCTGCAAGCTTATACACAGGCTGATCTGGAAGAACATTCATGCCGACATCCCCTTGCCGGCTTGTAACGACACCGGAGAAGGGTGCATAGAGGTTTGTGTGCGACAGCTGCTCTTTAGCTATGCGTTCTGCCGCCTCAGCCTGTCTCAGCTTTGTCTCTATCTCCACCCATTTTATCTCGGAGATAACGCCCTCGGCATGAAGCTTCTTCATTCTGTTGTAAGCATCCTGTGCCTGACGCAACGTCACCTGAGTGGCATAATGACTGTCCTTCAGCGTTGTAGGAGAGATTGTTCCCAGCAGCTGTCCCTTCGCCACATGGTCACCTTCTTTCACCAAGAGCCTTGTTATGTTGCCACCGATTTCAAAGCTCAGCACCGTTGTAGAAGAAGCTTCCACTGTTCCTACATACTCGTTGCCGACAGAACAATCGCCGACAGAAACTGTTGTCACGCCGACTTTAACCGAAGACTCATCCTTTTTTGCCTCTTTTTTTCCACAACCGCAGAATAAAAGTAGTGTAGCAACCGCTACCAATATATTCCCTTTAATAGTCATAGCTATCCATTTAAAAAATCGCTTGTCGTATGAAACGACGATAAAAATAACTTGCTGCAAAAGTAGTGTTTATTACAAACACAACAAAAAGGACAAAGAAAATATATTGTAAATATACCTTTTTGAAACAGAAAAAACGAAAAATATATCAAAAGAAAATTTTTTCTTAAGTTTTTTTCGTATAAAAAACTATATTTCATAAAAAAGCTATACCTTTACGGAATAATTTATCTTACAAAGATAATACATGCCGGAAGCTGAATCATCAAGCCAACTTGAATGTTATGCTGAAGTACGGTTTATCTTTTATAAAAGATAATGCTATACAATAAACAATAAAACGACAACCGCCGAAACGACGACATGGAGCCAGTCAACAACATAAATTCATTCATAATAGGCATGGCAACTGCATATTATGCCATCATGTCCTACCAGATGTTCTCAACAAAGAACAATGGCAGTACAAGACTGAAGAAGGCACTGGCATGGATCTTTCTATATTGGACCATTAGCAATGCTAAAGACATCATACTTACCTTCCCGGGAATGTATTCCCAAAAGAACCTTGACATGACAATTGTCATCGACGGATGGTCGGCTATTACATGTATGGCGTTCCTCTATGAACTGACACGCCCCGGATGGATTACGGTAAAGAACATTGCCAAAGCCTGCATTCCGTTCTTCATCTATACCATATTATATATATGCTTCCCCCCACACAGGACAATCTATTTCATCACGGCATTCCTTACCCTGTTCGGACTCTACATCACAATAATAGGATACAGAAACAGTATCGCCTACATGAAACACATAAGAAGCTACTACTCCAATATCGACGACATAGACATCTCCTGGTTGAGGAAAGTATTTCTCCTTGCCGCAGCAGGACTCCTGTGCTGGCTCTTCACATCAATCCATGGCAATATCCTTACTGATATTCTATATTATATCGCATCTGTTGCAATATGGCAGATAGTAATACACCACTGCAGAAAGCTTAAACAAGTATCTATTTCCGATACCGACAAGAACACTTCCTTACAAGCCGGCGCCACCAAGCAAGCACAGGAGGAAAGGAAATATTCGTTTGACGGAATGCCCGAAAAGCTTGTTGAGGGAGAAGAACTGTATCTGCAGCCCGACCTCACTCTCGATGATTTGGCAAAAAAGCTGAATACCAACAGGACTTATCTCAGTTCGTACTTCTCAAACGTAATCCGCAAGACATTCTACGACTATATAAACGAGCTTAGAATAACCCAAAGAAGCATACCGCTGATAAAGACTCACCCCGACTATACTCTCGAGCACATAGCACAGGCAAGCGGTTTCAACTCCCTTTCTACTTTCAGACGAGCCTTCAAGAAGATTACCGGAGACACGCCAAGCATATACAGAGAGAAGAACCAATAGAGAACAAACAGAACAAGACCAAGAAAAAAACATAAGAACATGGAAGATTTAAGAATCCTTATTGTTGACGACATTCCGACAAACGTTGCACTCATAGCTGCTATAATAAAGAAGCTGAATGTCAGACAAGAAACCGCAGGAAACGGAGAAGAGGCACTAAGCCTCATTGACTCCTTCAAGCCGCACATCGTGTTGCTTGACCTTATGATGCCGGGCATTGACGGATGGGACATAATAAAAGCCATAAGAGAGAAATACTCCAAGGAACAGATGTCTATCATCGTTACATCTGCAATAACAGACTACGGAACTATCACAGAATGCCAAAACATCGGCGTTGACGACTTCATAACAAAGCCTATCATGCCTGACTTGCTGCTGAACTCGATTCAACTGAACGCATTAAAATTCATCTGACAACATGAGAATCGCCATAAAGCCTCATCGGTTGAAAGGATATGTCATACGCACAATGGTCACAATGCTTTGTGTCATGAATTTCACTTCTCTCTTCTGTCGTACGCTCGTTGCATGCAAGTATATTCATCATAAAACGAAAGTCGGTAACTTTCGCATAGAAATTTCGTAACTTTCTTGAAGAAAGTCGGTAACTTTCTTTTTTTAACATATTCTCTTGTTTTTCCTTACCACCGAAAAAGACCAACTTACTTAGATGTAGGCCAGGTTTTATTTTATATTTCTATGTCGTAACTACTCAGCACCCCCAGGGCATGAGTAGTTACCTTACTGTTGTACGACAGC
>URLQ01000119.1 GCA_900548745.1 uncultured Prevotella sp. | reverse complement strand
GGTCGAAAGCGTGTTCCGCATCGATGAATGCTGCTATGCCGCCAGCCTTCTGACATTCGGCTATGGCATGGATGGCGAGAGTGGTCTTACCGCTGCTCTCCGGACCGTAGATTTCTATTATTCTTCCCTTAGGGTATCCGCCGACGCCGAGAGCGGCATTCAGTGAGATGCTGCCGGTAGGGATGACTTCCACGTTTTCAATCTTCTCATCTCCGAGTTTCATTATCGACCCCTTTCCGAAGTCTTTCTCTATCTTGGACATAGCAGCCTGCAGGGCTTTCAGCTTTCCCTCCTGTGCTGTCATGTTGTCGTTTGTTTTTGCCATTTTTTATTATATTAAATGTTTTGTTCCAATTATATCAGTTTGCTCAAATGATATTTTACGTTATGCAAATATAGTCATTTAATTTGATTATGCGATAAAAAACGCATGTTAATTTACAGATGTTTCGCTTATTTCATTTCCACGGCATTGCCTATGCAGCCGTTGGGCATCTGTATGTGTACAAGGTTGCAGATGGTGGCGGCGATGTCGGTTATGTAGGTCGGATGGTTGGTCTTGCCGTGCTTCACACCCCAACCCATCATCAGGAACGGTATGTGGGCATCGTACGGATTCCATGCACCGTGTGTCGTTCCTTCATCAATTTTGTCGCCGTATATTTCATACCATCCTGGCTGCATGATGAGCTGGATGTCACCGTTGCGCTTGCGGCAGTAGCCGTTTATCATCTTCTCCTTAATATAAGAAGGTACGGTGGCGGATTCCACACGGTCCATGTTCACGGCGTAAGCCACATACTCTTTACCTTGGAAATATTTCACAACATCGTTCTTTACCGTGCGCAGCTTCAGTCCTGCCTTTGCTATGGCATCGTGGTCGAGCACCACGTTGTATGACATGATATATCGTGCGAGGTTTGCCGTGGTGTTGTATTTTTTCTGCAGATAGGTGTTTAGGTCTTTAAGCTCTTGTTTGTAGAAGAATCCTCCGGCAGGAATGCCATGTTTCTGATTCATCAGAATGTTGTTGGCAGCACCGTGGTCGGCAGTGAGGAATACGAGATACTCATCCTTTCCGATAGTCTGGTCGAGATAGTTGAAGAAGTCAGCCAGACGCTTGTCGAGGTCAACAAACTGATCTTGAATAATCTGACAGTGTGTGCCGTATTTATGTCCAATCTTGTCTGTTGAAGAGAAGCTGACGCAGAGCATGTCTGTCTCGCCCTGCTGCCCGAGTTTCTCGTTAGAGATAACGTTCTTTGCCATATCGATAGTCACCTCGTTGCCTACAGGAGAATAGCTTATCTGGTCGCTGGTGTATTTGCTTATCTTCTTGTTGTATTTCTCCACCCATGCCGGGAGCTGCTTCATATAATAAGTGCTTGTTATGAATTTACTCTGCTTGCTGTCTATCCAATAGGCAGCGTCGGCAGCATGTCCGGCAGGCAGGATGGCTGCACGGTCTTTGATGGAAACGCCAAACACGCGCGACTTGAAGTTTGTGGCAACCTTCAGCTCGTCGCCGATTGTCGTAGTTAGCATATTGCGTGGCGACATCTGTCCAGCCTTGCTGTCTGTGCCTACGCCGCTAACGGTAGAGTCTGCCGTGCAGTAAGTCATCTTGCCGTTGAGAAGGAAGTTGTTTGCTTGTATGCCGTGGATAGAAGGCACAGCACCTGTATATATAGATGTATGCCCAACGGCGGTAATGGCAGGTATGTAGTTTATCATTGTGTTCTCGCAGTCGAAGCCTTCGTTCATGAGCCGTTTGAAGCCACCTTCACAATAGAGGTTGTAGTAGCGGTGCAGATAGTCCCAGCGCATCTGGTCAACGGCGATGCCGACAATGAGTTTTGGTCTGCTTTGTGCAAAGGTTGCGAATGCTACGAGTAGCATGAAAACTGATAGGAATAGTCTTTTCATATTGATATTGGTTTTATATTAATAGTTTACTTGTTTGATAATTGATACGAGAAAGGTTTGAGGTTGTGGAAGAACTGTATAGGCGTGTTGCCATATAAGTTCTTCCACAATCCGATGTTATCTTGTGAGCGAGAACTTCAGACTCAGACCGAAGTCGGTTGTCGTAGTCGGATAACTGCTGCTTGAGAGCAGCGGCGTGTTTGTCTGACGGTCGTAATAGAAGCTCATTGTCAACAGTCTTGACAAAGTATAGTCTGCAGCAAACGACAGCTTGAAAGCTGAGTTTCCACTGCTTGCCGTACTTGTCATCGAAGCAATGTCGCGGCAGATTGCAGCCTGCTTTCTGAACGACAAGTCGAGACGCAGGTTCAGGTCGGTGTTGAATCCGCTGCGGTTGTTCTTGTTGCTGCTGGAGCTCTTGTTCTTGTCGTTCTGATTCTTGTTCTTGCTGTTCTTTACTTTTCGCGATTTGTTACCGTTGCCCAGCAGTCCGAAGAAGTCGAAGTTGTTCACTTTATATCCCATACCGATGACCCAGTCGTTGCTTGAAGATTCGTTCAGCTGCACACTTGTCATGCTGAGGCTGAGCACACGGGTGGTTCGGTATTCCACCTTGGCTGTCAGGTTGTTCTGGAAAGTCATGTCTACACCGAGCAATGGCGAGAACGACTCGTTGATGCTTACCGTTGAGACATTGAACATGCTGCTTGGCGTAGGGTTGCCGGTTGTGGCGTCGGTAATGAATCCGAGTCCGTTCATGTATTCCTGATATGTGCTGAACGAACTGTATGAGCCGACAGCATATATGCTCTTGTAGGCATGGTTGATGTTGAAGCTCTTGAACACTTCGCTGAACCATGGCAGTCTTCCCAGTCCGCTATATCTTACAGACCAGTTCGGCAACAGTCTCGACAGGGTAGGGAAGAGTTCGAGCGAGCTTCCTCCCATGCTTGTATAAGTGGAAAGGAAAGCCGGAACCATTACGTCGGCGCTGTATTTGTTAACTGTTCCGTTCTCCGGATTGAATGTCTCGCCGCCATGTGTCGTTCCTGCGGGGTAGACAGCTCCCGCATACTGGTTCTCAACCCTCTGTCGGAAGCCTTCAAGAGAGTTGCAGAACTTTTCAAACGATTTGGAATAGTAGCCGTTGTTGGCATCGCCCATGCTTTCGAAGGCACTTCCCAAACTTATCGTTGTCATGGTGAAAGTACCGCTCTGTGTCGTAGGCATGCCCTGATACATATACTGCACGCTCTTTGCTGTAGTCTGTGTGCGACTGGCGTTGAGGTCAATCTTCAGGTCTTTTACAGGTTCAAGAGTCATGCGCAGCTGCAGGTCCTCGGTCTTGCTTGACGTTGCAGGCGTTGCAATGCTGTCAGCCATAAGCAGCCAGCCTCGCTCGGCGCTCTTCTTTACATAGTCGTCGTTGACAAAGCCAAAGGCGAAGTCGAGTCCTGGCGACATGATGTCGCCTCTCTTCTGTCCGAACATGTCTCCTATTTCCGGCAGGAAGCCCGGCAGCGACAATCCGTATTGGTTGCGGTATGATATGTTGAAGTTGCGCACCGCCATCAGTCCGCGAGCTATTACCTGTGCCGTCTTGTACCATTTCTGGTTCTCGAGCGGCTCTTTGGGCTTTACGAGTAGCTTGATGGTAGTGGTAGTGTCTGCGCTCGATCTTATCTTTATCTTGTTGTTGTCAACTGTCGTGTATTTCAGCTTGAACACCTTTCCGTCCTTTGTCTTTGCCGAAACAATCAGGCGCTTGCTGTTCTTGCCGTGTGTTATTACGACAGACGTGTCGGGCAGCAGCTTTATTTCCTTTTCAAACGATTTCTTGTTCTTTGGCAGCTTGCTGTCTTCTTTATTGCCTTTCTTTAAATTTCTTTTTGCGATGTCGTTCTTCTTCTTCGTCTGTGCATAAATATTGCCTCTCTTGTTGAACCTGTCGTTGGTCTTCTTGAGGAACGGTATGTGGTTGTACAGCTTTTCAAGGTTGAATGAACCGTTGATGTTTATCGTTCGGTTATTTGCAATAACGTTGCCCAACGATTGTCCGTCCTCCAATGAGGTGCCTCGTGTCCAGTTGTATGTGGCATTGTAGTTGGCATCGGCATTAATCCAGTCGAAGATAGGGATGAGGTTCAGCGGAGCCTGATAAGATGCCGTGAACGTCTGGTTATAGTCGAGAGGTCTTCCGAAGTGCTTGATACTTGTCCATACAGAGTCCTTCCACGCCGTATACTGGTCGGGGTAGAGGTCTTTGTTTACAGGAGTGTAAGGCTCTTCAATTTCCGCATGAGTGGCACTGTTGAAGCTCATGTGCAGATTCTTGGTAAGGTCCCATCGTATAGAGAATTCTCGGTTCCACAGGAACTGTTCGCTGAACGTAAGCGGCAGTTCGCTGTTCTCCGTGCTCTCCATGTCGCGTTCCTGCAGTTCGTAGTAGTTGCGCAGTATCTCTGTGTTGAACGTCAGGTTCTGTGGAAGCCAGTTGAGGCCGAATCTTTTGAAGATGTCAAACCACTTGCTCTTGCTTTTGATTTTCTTGAAAGGTTCAAAAGCCTTGTAAACCGGCGTATAGCTGTAGTTCATGGAGCCTCGCCAGTTGTCCTCGTTCTCATATACGGTGGTTTCTCCGCTTGTATGGCGATGACTGTGGCTGTAGCTGAACGAGAAGTTTGCCGGGTCGTAAGGCATCGGATGTTTCTTCGTTGCAATACCCACTTTCATGTTAGACAAAGAGAAGTTGGTGTTCTTCGTCTTTGTCACGGCGATGCTTTCTATAGAGTCGCGTTCATGTTTCTCCATAGCTTCGAGGGCATCGTCAAGTTTCATGTCCGTGTCGAGAGGGTTGTATTTCGGACGGGTCTCCTCTTGTGTTACAGAGTAATAAAGAGGGATAGACACTTTTGCCTTGTCGGGGAAGAACTTTCCGAGTTCGAAGTTCGTTGTCACACTATATGTCTTGTAGTCATCCTGTGCACGTTGTGCCACACCGTCCTCAAGACCTCCGAAGCCTTCGGAAACATATTTTCCTGTTACGTTTACGCTACCGATGTCCGACAGCTGCATATTGAAGTTACCCTGTGCCGCCCAGCCGCCGGAGTTGTTATATTCCTTCAGTCTGAGTTCGTTCACCCACACTTCTCCAGACTTCTGTTCTGTGGCAAGGTTTCTCACACCTATAATCATAGTGCGCACCTCGCCGAGAGTAGGATTACCTACGATAGTGATTTTGTTGTTAGGTTTCTCTTCGTCGTATGTGCTGTATGGGTAGTTGTATGAAGCCTGTCCGATGCTCTTGGCTTTGTTTCTGGCTTTCTTCAGAGCGGTAAATACGCTGAACGGTATATCGAGCATATTCTCTTCAGGCCATACAAGTCGGCAGTCGGCAGCTGAGTAACGGTCATAGTGTCCCGGTTCCGTTAGCTTTAGCGGGATTTCATACTCATAATAGTTGTTCTTGTAGTCAGAGCCAAGTCTCACGAACAGAGCCAGCTGGTTGTCTTGCAGGTTGGTGGAGTTCTGCTCGAAGGCGTTGGCATGCACAAACATCTGTATGCGCTTGTATTGGCGCAGGTCGAGAGTAGTGTTTTTGTATACCGCCTTTGCCTCGCCGTTGGACAAATTGGTCACCTGAATGTCGAGAGCCTGCTCGTTTGCCTCCGTCAGCTGTGGTTGCGTAGGGTCTTGTTCGCGGCGTATGCCAGGAGGCAGCACGTAGTTTACAGGTGTGCGGTCGTTGTTCTCTTCTATGTTCACGGCGCTCACAGCCATCTTTCCAGACTCGTTGCCGCCGTTGCTTAGCGACTGTTCGTATACTCTCCATTCGCCGCGCACAAGGTCGAGGCTACCGAAGCGTAGCACGATAGGGCGCTGGAAGTTGGTCATGAACATACGCATAAAACGTATGGATGTGAAGTCTGTAATTCCTCCCACGTTGCGTTCATAGTCTTTTACAGGTATTCTGAACTGATACCATGTCACGCTTTCCGTTGTGTCGTTTCTCAGCTTCACGGAGGTCTCTCTCTTGTCCACGATATAGTTATGTCCTACCACGAGGTCCTGTGGACGTATGCTCACGTGGTACTGATAGTATTTCTCATACTCGTTCAGCGTATAGTCCTGGTTGATGTCCTCAACGTCGGGTGTTGTCTTGTAAGAGGTGTCGTAGCTTTCGTTTCTCATGTCGCTGTCCGGCGAGTTGCCCTGCGGGTTGTTTATCCTCTTGTATCTCTGCAGGATAGGAGTGCGTGCGGCATCAAAGTCGGAACCACGGAAGTAGTGGTAGTTGTCGTTTGCCGGGTCTGCCATTATGGAGTCGAGAGCAGCTCCCGTCACACGGTTCTGCACGGCAGTCAGAAAGTCCTTGTATGGTGCAAAGCTTTTCTCTTCCTCATCGGTAAGTCCGTTGAAGCCCACGTCCTGTTTTGCTCTTGCTCCAGCAGCTGTTGCAAAAGAATAAGTTACGGTAGGTTGTGTCGGTATCTTACCCCATTGTGTAGTGGTAAAGCTCTGTGAGCCATCCACAGGCATTCCACTCTCATAGAACTTCTTGCCGTCGCGCAGCACATCCTCGCTCACTTCTCCGAGGTTGATGTAGAAGTCACCGCCATACTGTGCGGCGTTGCCTTCTCTGTTGCTGTAGATGAACGGGTCGAGCATCCAGAACTCTATGTATTCTATGTTTGCCGTTTCGAAATCGTTGGTGTCGAGTCGGCGCATCATACCACCCCAGTTTCGCTGCGGGGTAGGCAGAGTACCGTCGCTGTTAAGGTTCGGGTTGAAGTTATACGGACCGCGCTCTGACGGATAGTATGCAAGGTTCAGTATAGACAATGTGGCGGTGGCGCCGCTATAAGTGCTTTGGTCGCGGTTAGGGAAGAGCTCTCTTACGTATACCTCTCTCACATAGTGGTTTGAAAGCTGGTGCAGGTCGCTCTTTATGTGGCCAGGTGTCAACGAGCTGCTTCTGCGTGTGAACAGCGGGTCGATGGTGTACCATGCCAGCAGGGCACGCTCGAATCCGCTTTGCAGCGTTGTCTTGTTGTTGTAGTTCGGGAACATTGTCGGCACGCTGGATATTATCCATGATGACGGCGATGATACATCGATGGTGTTCTTCGTGTTTTCGAAGTCATCGATGTATGAAGCGTTGTCCTGTGTGTCGCTTGCCTTTCCGGCAATGAGCTGTGCGAACTCTCCCGTAAAGGAAATCTGCGAGGGCTGTGTGCAATGCAGGAAAGGAATCTTGTCGAGCATGTTTGTCAGCCACTGGCTTTCCTTCTTCCAGTTCAGGTTCAGTCCCCACAGCGTGTTGTTGAGCGGTTCAGACCCCATGGATACCTTTGTGGTAAGAGCCTGTTCCGATAGATGCTGGAACGTACCGCTTAGCTGGAAGTTCTTCGAGAAGTTGTACTCCCAGTTCAGTCCGATCATTGTCTTTCTCTGTTGTGCATAGTCGGTATTGCTTTCGAGCGAAACGTTGACCGCTGTTCCGGCATCGATGATGCTTTGGTTGAGGATGGTTACCTCTCCGGCAGAATAGTCCACGCTATAGTCCGAGCCCTCGTTGAGGGTTACTCCGCCTGCGGTAACTACTACAGAACCCTGCGGCACGTTGTATGCGCCGAGCGATATTACGTTTGCCGATGTGCCACGGAACTGACCGATAAGTCGGAACTTGTCCTTCTCCGCAATCTGCTTGGCAATGGTCTTTGTAGAGTCGTAAAGTTCGGTATAGCTGTATTTTGCAGCCTTGTCCGGCGCCACGCCTTTGGCAACGAGTGCGTTGTAGAGATAGTCGCCGAACGGCTCGGCCTCAGGGAAGAACACGCGTCCGTTGCTCACGGTGTAGCCTTCCACATAGTCGAAATATCCGTTGCTGTGTGCCTTGTTGTTATTGTCGAGTCGGTCTGCGCCGAGCAGCTTTATCGTCGTCATGTCCTTCACCTGCTGTTCCGGTATGTATGACAGATAGACACCGGTTGTGTCGCTCTGATACTTCACGTCGAGTCGGAACTTGTCTTTCTCTACAGATGATGCGAGATAATAAACGTTTTTCATCATCAGGTCCCAGTTTCCCTGCTTCGGGTTGTTGCTTGTGTTCTTCAGCGATTTTACGAAGAGTGCCTGTTTCACGTCCTGTATGTCGGATGCGAACTCACCCACCTGATAGGTCTGTCCGCCTGAAGTATATTCGTAAGCCACGGCAAGCACCTGGTCTGTCTGTAGAGTCGATTTCAGCGAGATATATCCCAACGCCTGGTTTACGGAGTATTCCGAGGAGTTGAGCAGTCGTGCGCTTTGCAGCTTCTCGTAGTCGGAACCTCCTACAAAGTTAGGTATTCCGTCAAGCACGGTACTTGTCTGGTCAATGTCTCTCGCTGCGGCGTAAGAGTTTACTATGGTAGAATACTCGCTGTTGGCATTGTTCGAAGGCACGGGAGTACCAGTTATGCCCCACATCGGGTTGCTCACCTTGGTGTTTTCTCCGAGGTCGGTCAGGGCGATGATGTTTCGGGTGTTGGTAGTGTTGCCCTGTTTGTTGGTAACCCACACCTCCACGCGGTTGATGGTAATGCCCGTGGTGAGGTTCGGCAGGGTCTTCATTGCCGCGTCGTATTTGTCGCGGAAATATTTTGAGAGGAAGAAGTGGCGGTTGTCCTCATAGTCGGCGGCGTCAATCTCGAATGGCGTGAGCTGCACTCCGCCTTTGGATGAGACGCTCTTGCTCGACGACTTCTTCTGCGAGAGCACGGTCTGCAGTTTCAGCTTTCCGAACTGCATGTCGGTGCGTATACCGAACAGCGACGATGCTCCCTTTATGAGTGACGAGTTGCTTGGGAAGGACACGTTGCCGGCTTCCACCAGCTTTATAATCTCGTCCTCCTTGCCTTCATACTTCAGCTTCATGTTCTGCGAGTCGAAGTCGAACGTTGCGTCGGTGTTGTAGTTGAGGTTCATGTTCACCTTGTCGCCCACCTTACCGTTCACGT
>URLQ01000118.1 GCA_900548745.1 uncultured Prevotella sp. | reverse complement strand
GCAACGGTATATACTGTCTGGGCAACAGCGAGAGCGGCTGGCCTATGCACGCCATGGAGCATGCCCTTTCGGCATACTACGACATTACCCACGGCGAAGGTCTTGCCATCATCACACCACGCTGGATGCAACATATCCTTGACCATTCCACGGGCGAACTGCACACACAGGTGGTGGAGCGCATAGAGAAGTTCGGCAAGAACGTGTTCGGAGTCGAAGGCGCAGAAGCGTCCATCAGAGCCATACACGACTTCTTCCGCAACATAGGCATTCCGATGACGCTTACGGAAGTGGGCATCGACGAAAGCCGCCTTGCAGAAATGGCAAAGCATGTTGCCGACAACGAAGGTCTCGACAAAGCATGGGCTCCGCTCATGGAACAGGACATACTCGACATTTTCAAGGCCTGTATGAAATAAACATTTGACCATTTATTCAGACATTTTAAGCAAACCCGCTATGCTTATGAAAGTTAACGGGTTTGCTTAATGCTATACACTCGAAGGAATGGACAGTATGATAATAGAAATCTTCCTACTGAGCATCGGCGCCAGTTTCGTGCAGCGCACTACGGGCTTCGGATTCGGCATCTTCATCATGACGATGCTGCCAGCCATCATGTCCTCACATGGCGAAGCCACTACCCTATCAGGCATCCTTGCCATGACGACCTCTCTTATAATCGTCATACAGAAATACAGATTCATCGTATGGCGAAGACTTCTGCCCATACTGCTCACGTTTATCGTAGTTTCCATCGGTGCCATATTCGTGCTCAAACGCATGGAATACAGCATTCTGAACATTCTGCTGGGCATAACGCTGGTTGTAGTGAGCATCTACTTCTCATTCTTCAGCAAGCGCATAAAGGTGAAGACTACGCTGCCGGTACAGATTACCGCCGGCACACTAAGCGGACTGATGGGAGGATTCTTCGGTATGCAAGGGCCGCCGGCGGTGCTCTACTTCGTGAATTCCGAGAAAGACAAGGAGCATTACCTTGCCGTCACGCAGACCTATTTCCTCGTGGGCAACATCATGATGACCATAGCAAGGGCATATAACGGATTCTTCACCACGGCGGTTTCCATGGGCTACATCTATGGCATAACAGGTGTGGTAATCGGAAATCTGATTGGTGCATGGGTGTTCAGACATATCACCGGATCCATACTCAAATACATCATCTATGCCTATATCGGAATCAGCGGACTGACTTTCCTTTTTGAAGCATAGTACTCATAAAACAATAAATTACGTGAATAAGTAATAGACAACCTGCAGCACAAGAATCGAAGGAAGAAAAACAAGTAAATAACATAAAAAAACTATGAATAATACATTGAAAAACAAAAGTAACAAGAAGCAAACCAAGCAGTTGATGCTTTGGATCGGTGCCTTGGCAATTGGTGCCGTATTGGGAATGTTGGGCATTGCATGGCTCAACGGTCTGATGAACTTCATCGCCACAGTCTATACCCGTCTGTTCCAGCTCCTGGCTGTGCCGACAATAGCCCTCGCGGTAATGACCACCTTGGCTTCGCTTGGTAACCAGGCGGATACGGGCAAGATTTTCCGCCATGCTCTAATATACACAATGCTCACCACGATAGCGGCAGCAGCCGTAGGATTAGTGCTCTACAACATTATTTCTCCTGGCAACTTGCCTACAACGCTGGTACAGAGCGGCATGGCTGATGTGCCGCAGAATCTGGGAGAGACATCCTATTACGACCACATTCTGGGCGTAATACCCAACAACATCATAAAGCCTTTTGCCGACGGCAACGTGCTCTCCATACTCCTGCTGGCAGCTGCCGTGGGCATCGCCTTGGCAAAGATGCCACAGAACGACAAGAAAGAGATAGTTGTGAAAGGTTTGTTCGGGTTGCAGGATTTGCTATTCACGCTCATCCACGGACTGATATGGGCTTTGCCTCTCGGCATCGTGGCTTTTGCCGCACAGCTGTCAGCCCAATTCTCGGCAGGAATAGTGATGGCATCGCTCGGCAAATACGTGGCTGTCATATTGGGCGGCAACGTCATACAGTTCTTTATCGTATTGCCGCTGTTCTTGTTGGCAAGAGGCATCAACCCCTTCCGCACCTTAGGAAGAATGATGCCGGCAGTACTGATGGCTCTCTTCACGAAAAGTTCTGCAGCCACGCTGCCTGTCACTATGCAGACAGCGGAGGAAAGGATGGGAGTATCGAACAAGGTTTCGCGCTTCGTGCTACCCATCTGCACGACTATAAACATGAACGGCTGCGCAGCATTTATCCTCGTCACCTCCCTGTTTCTGATGCAGAACGGAGGTATGCCGCTGCCATGGTCCACAATGATTCTATGGCTCTTCATCTCCGTTCTGTCGGCTGTGGGCAACGCCGGAGTGCCAATGGGCTGCTATTTCCTGACCCTCTCCCTGATGTCTGGCGTAAATGCCCCTATCGGCATAATGGGTATCATACTGCCAATATATACTATCATCGATATGATTGAAACGGCGGAGAACGTATGGTCTGACTCCTGCGTCTGCGCAATGGTGGACAAGGACATGAAAGGATAGAATCAACATCTCCCGATTAGCAAAGGGCTGGACTCCTCTACGGAAATCCAGCCCCTTATATTTTATCTTTAACCCAAATCAGTCATTAGACCGTTGGGGAGTCAAAGCCTCTGCCTATGGCAAAGCCTTATCGTTGTTCTATATTACTTCTCGATAGCAGCTACACCAGGAAGCTCCTTACCCTCGATAGCCTCAAGAAGAGCACCACCACCTGTTGAGATGTAAGAAACCTTGTCGGCAAGACCGAACTTGTTTACACAAGCTACAGAGTCACCACCACCAATCAGAGAGAATGCGCCATTGGCAGTTGCCTCAGCGATAGCCTCTGCAATAGCCTTTGAGCCACCTGCAAAGTTGTCAAACTCGAATACGCCGGCAGGACCATTCCAAAGGATTGTCTTTGCAGACTTGATGGCATTTGCAAAAGAAACGCGAGTATCAGGACCGATATCCATTCCTTCCCACTCTGCCGGAATGTTCTTCACGTCGCAAACCTGTGTGTTTGCATCATTGCTGAAGTCATCGCCAGCAATACAGTCTGTAGCAAGAACGAGGTTTACGCCCTTGTCTGCAGCCTTCTTCATCACATCGAGAGCAACATCAAGCTTGTCATCCTCGCAGATAGACTTACCAATCTGTCCACCCTGAGCCTTGGAGAATGTATATGTCATACCGCCGCAAAGGATAAGGTTGTCAACCTTGTCGAGCAGGTTCTCGATAATGCCGATCTTGCTTGAAACCTTTGAGCCACCCATGATAGCTGTGAACGGACGCTCGATGTTTCCAAGCACCTTGTCAACAGCGTTAACTTCTTTCTCCATAAGATAGCCAAGCATCTTATGATCCTTGTCGAAGAACTCATCAATGACAGCTGTAGAAGCATGCTTACGGTGAGCTGTTCCGAACGCATCCATTACATAGCAATCAGCGTATGATGCAAGTTTCTTTGCAAATTCCTTCTGCTTCTTCTTCATTTCCTCCTTAGCTTCAGCATAAGCAGGATCAGCCTTGTCGATACCAACAGGCTTGCCCTCTTCCTCTGCATAGAAACGGAGGTTCTCCAGCAACAGAGCCTCGCCAGCCTTCAGGGCAGCAACTTCTTTGTCTGCATTTGCACAGTCTGCAGCAAACTTAACCTCTACGCCAAGAGCGTCAGAAACGTTCTTTACAATCTGGCTGAGAGAAAGCTTTGGATTTACTTTACCTTTTGGTTTTCCCATGTGGCTCATCATGATAAGGCTGCCGCCGTCAGCAAGCACCTTCTTCAATGTAGGCAGAGCACCACGAATACGAGTATCATCCGTTACATTGCCATTCTCATCCAATGGCACATTGAAATCCACACGAACAATTGCCTTTTTACCGGCAAAGTTGAAATCTTCGATTTTCATAATTACTTGTTTATGTTTAAAATACTAATTACCTTTTGAATATAAATAATGATGCCTCACATCGCACCACCTGTTTCTATCATGCAAAAGTAATAAAAAAAAGTTTTATTCTGATGTTTGAGACATCATTATTTGCTATTTTTGACAAGATTATCTACTAAATGTCAAATACATGTAGCAAAAGCTCTTGTCGTATTATCATTCTTCACCTTCGGAATCGTTCTTGTCAAGAGTTTTCATCTTCGAGTCAACAAGATTGGTCAAGTCTACGAACTGCTCTATCGTAAGCTGTTCCGGACGCTTGGTCATTATCTCATTGGCGAAGAAAGAATCCTTGCTGTCGAGACCTCCGAATATCTGTCGCAGCGACACTCTGAGCATCTTCCTGCGCTGATTGAACACGGTCTTTACTACGCGTTTGAAAAGGGCCTCGTCGCAACCGAGCTTTTCCACGCTGTTGCGCGTCATCCTTATCACGGCGCTTTTCACCTTTGGAGGCGGGTTGAACACATGTTCGTCAACTGTAAACAGATATTCCACATCATACCATGCCTGGATGAGCACGCTCAAAATGCCGTACTGCTTGTTGCCTGGCTGCGAAGCCATTCTCAAAGCCACCTCACGCTGTATCATTCCCGTACAGCAGGGTATAAGGTCTCTGTTGTCGAGCATCTTAAAGAATATCTGCGACGATATGTCGTAAGGATAGTTTCCGGTCAGCACAAACTGTCTGCCTTCAAATATCTTCGACAAGTCCATACGCAGGAAGTCCTCACCAAGGATATTATCACGGAGCATAGGGTATGCCTCGTTGAGATATTCCACCGACTCCCTGTCTATTTCCACCACCTTCACGGGTCTCTCTTTCTGTGTCAGATACTGTGTCAAGACACCCATTCCCGGTCCCACCTCAAGCACAGGTATCTCCGGACAGGCATCAACTGTGTCTGCTATTGCCTTTGCTACATTAAGATCCGTAAGGAAATGTTGGCCTAAGTTCTTTTTAGGTCGTACTTGTTTCATCTATTGTCTTATTCTGTTTTGTTATCTGTTTTTATAAAAAACCTTTGTCAGTTCAGGTCAACGAACGACAACGGCATGAGGTTACTGATGGAATCCATCACATAGACGCCCTTCCGTCCATAAAGCAGTATATGTATCGGCTGCGAATATCTTTGTTCTATCTCCACCATAGCCTGGCGGCACATGCCGCACGGTGAAATCGGCTCTTTCGTGAAGCCTTCCTCATTCCTTGCTGCTATAGCTATGCTGACGATTGCCTTTTCCGGATGCTGTGCCTGGGCTGCGTATATAGCGGAGCGCTCAGCACATATCGTTATGGAGAATGCGGCATTCTCCTGATTTGCACCTTTCATTATAGTACCGTCGTCAAGCCGTATGGCTGCCCCGACCTTGAATTTCGAATAAGGCGAATAGGAGTTGTCTGTAGCAGCCATTGCCGTTTCCACCAATATCCTATCCTTGTCGTCAAGTTCGTCCATCTGACAGAACATGATTTTTGAATTCAATTTCAGTTCTTCCATAATATTCTTTTTTTAGGGTTATTCCTTTCCTTCTTCATAAAACTCATAGCAGCCCATATCCGGCTCGTCGTCGCGTCTTCTTCCGTCACGGTCAAGAGGCATGAGATACCCGCTCTCGGTGCTTGCCGCCCCGATGGCTCTTGATGCACTGCGGAGATGGAAGTCGTAATGCTGCTTCTTTGAGTCTACGAGTCTGAAGTTCTTCTCTCCACCTGATACGGTGTCAATATCGACAGAGTCGGCATTCTCCCATATCACGTTCTGTATATTTTCTTTGTCGCTGACTGTATCCGTACGCAGGATGCTGTTGATGAACCTGTAGTTGTAAGCCACCGTGGAATCATTCACCACACCCATCACCACATCGTCGGCATAGCCCGTAACGATGGAGTTTATGCAGTCCATCTGATGCAGCGGATAATCATGCTTTGTCTCGCCGTCATTCTCTCCGTTGGTAAATCTCAGGGCTGCGCCATAATTGGAGTCGAACGGATAGAACTGCGCAATGGTGCAGTTGAGCAGCAATGCTGCACCGCCGTATATTGCCGCACAATCTTTCAGGGCATTGGTAAGCTGGCAGTTACGCACGTCAACAACACTATTTACGGACTTCAAGCCGTAGCCCTGACAGTTGTGTACTGTACTGTTATAAAGGCTTAGCTTCAGTCTGCTTACATCTGAAGAGTCACACACGATACCGTTGAACGTGCTGTGGGTATCCGTATAGTCCATAACGTTTTCGTATGAAGAGCTATGGAAATGTATGCCGTTCCATTGTCCGCTTACCATATCGTATGGCAGATAATCGAACATACGGTCTGTTCTGTCTCCACGGAACACGATGTTCTTCTCTGCCGTGCCTTGCGCTATGAGTCTGCCGTATACATCAAGTCCGGCTCCGGAATGGAAGTACAGCGTTGTGCCCGGCACGATGGTCGCCGTGGCAAAACTGTCTATCTTCATGGCTCCATAAACGACGATCGGCCTGTCGGAAGATATCGTGGTGTCGCCCTTTATGACAAGGTTTCTTACGATATCCGCATCCCATGAATAGGCATTGAGATTGACTTTCTGTTCCACCCCACTCTCAAGCACAAACACAAGGTTGTCTTCCATAAACTGAGGTGTGGTCTTGTTGTTCTGACGTGAAGTCAACTCCACATTCACGAAGATGCTGTCCTTGTTTCTGATTTCAATGTCCGAGGTCTGGTAGTTGGTCTCCTTGCCCAGATATATTCCATCCACATTCACTCTGAAGCCTGAAGACCCGCCATTGGCAAGCTTCACCTTTGCACACCGTATGCCGTCGCCCGACTTGTTGTAAATCCACAACGACCTGCGGCTTGTAGGCACCCGCGAGAATACGGTGTCCATACGTATTGTGTCGGAAGAAAAAGTAAGCAGATTATTTGGCGATGTGGTAAAGGAATCATCGTCAGTACAACTTATCATCGCAACCAAAGCGATGAGTATGATATAATACTTGTTTATTTTTTTCATCAAATACAATAACGCTATTTTTTCGTTTATATTGCTTTAATCAGGAAAAACCTTCTTTATTATATTACACTTACAGCATATCTACTTCCTGAAGCCATAAGGTACTGTCGGCATCCGTAGGCATGCGCCAGTCGCCTCTCGGACTCAGGCTTACGCTACCCACCTTTGGACCGTCGGGCAGACACGAGCGTTTGAACTGTTGATTGAAGAATCTGCGTAAAAACTCTCTCAACCAATGCTTTATCGTATCATCGTCATATGCGGCGACAGCCTCTGAGCTACCGTCGAAGGCCTTCTTTGCAAGCATAAAGAGCTTAGCCGGACGGTATCCGAAACGCAGGAAATGATAGAGGAAGAAGTCATGAAGCTCGTATGGACCGACGAGGTCTTCCGTCTTCTGTGCTATGTTTCCGTTTTCATCTGCCGGGATAAGCTCCGGACTGATTGGCGTATCTATGATGTCGAGAAGCGTTTCTCTTGCCGTTCCATCCACCTCGTTAACGGCAACGTGGCGCACCATATACTTTATAAGAGTCTTCGGAATGCTGCAGTTCACACCATACATGCTCATATGGTCGCCGTTGTACGTAGCCCAGCCGAGAGCAAGCTCCGACAAGTCGCCTGTACCAATGACCAATCCACCGAGCTTGTTGCTAAGATCCATCAGTATCTGCGTACGCTCTCTTGCCTGAGAGTTCTCGTAAGTGACGTCATGCACGTTTATGTCGTGCTCTATATCCAGGAAATGCTGCTTTACGGATGCAGAGATGTTTATCTCCTTCTGTGTTATGCCAAGACTATCCATCAGCGACACGGCATTGTCATGTGTGCGGTCGGTGGTGCCGAAGCCCGGCATTGTGACGCCGACAATACCCTTACGCGAGAGTCCGAGCTTGTCGAATGTCTTCACGCATACGAGCAATGCCAACGTACTGTCAAGTCCTCCACTTATACCCACGACAACAGTCTTGCATCCGGTATGCACAAGTCTCTTTGCCAGTCCCATAACCTGAATGGAGAATATCTCGCTGCAGCTGTCTCCCATGTCCGATGAATCCGGTATAAATGGCAGCGGGTCTATATAACGTTCCAGCTTGAAATCGTGCTGTTCTGCAGGCATTGTATCGATGAAATCGGCAATAAAGCCTCTCTGGGCATTGGAATATGTGCTGTTGGCACGTCTTTCGTTGCGCAACTTCTCTACATCAATCTGCGAAACTACCATCTGTGGCTTCAGCGAGAAGCGTTCCCCGCTTTCGATCATCTGTCCGTTTTCACAAATAATAGCGTTTCCACCGTAAACCACATCCTGCGTGCTTTCTCCGAAACCGCATGAGCTGTAGACGTATCCCGTAATGGTTCTTGCACTCTGCTGCGAAAGCAGGGTCTCAAGATATGCATGCTTGCCTATCAGCTCATCACTTGCCGAGAGATTGAAGATTATCTCTGCACCAGCCATTGCCAGATTGTTGCTTGGCGGAACAGGAGCCCACACGTCCTCGCAAATCTCCACGCCAAAGCATACGCCGTCGTACGTACGGAACGCCTTTGGTGTGGCAGTCAGCTGTATCTTGGTTCCGGCATAGCGAATCTCCGTCGGCTTGAGGTCTTGCGATGAGGCAAACCAACGCTTCTCGTAGAATTCATTATAGTTCGGAAGGAACGTCTTCGGCACTACTCCGAGGATGCTGCCCTTCTGGATTACGGCAGCACAGTTGAGAAGCAGGTCTCCGGCTATCACCGGGATACCGATGATGCATATTATGTCGAGGCTGCGGGTGAAGTCAAGAAGCTTCATTACCGACAGTTCCGCCTGCTCCAGCAAGAGCTGCTGGCGGAACAGGTCCTGACAGGTATATCCCGTAACGGACAGTTCCGGGAATACTATTATCTCTACACCCTTTCCCTCTGCCGTGGCTACCAGCGACTCTATCTGCTG
>URLQ01000117.1 GCA_900548745.1 uncultured Prevotella sp. | reverse complement strand
CCTCCACCGAAGTTTCCCCCACCGAAGCTGCTGCTGTTTGAACGGTTGAAAGAACCACTATTGAAATTGGACTCATTTCTATAGACATTGCGATTAAAGTTATCGTTGCGTCTTAGATTGTTATCTCTATTGAAGTTGTCTCTATTATTGAAATTATTGTCACGGCTTCCTCTGTAGCCAGAAAAATTACTGTTTGAATTCTGACGGTTATAGGCATCTGTGTTACGACGGCTTGTGCTGTTGCTTCCACGGTATCCACTCACGTTTGGTGTTCCACCTCTGCCTACCCAACCGTGATTGGAAGAACCCGTTATACCACCTCTGTTTACAGGATGATAAACAACAGTCGGTCCCCAATACGGGCGTCCCCATCCATAGTACCAAGGATCATACCATCCGGCATAACCATAATACCACGGGTCATACCATCCGGCATAGCCATAATATCCATATCTCCATGGTCTGCCCCATCCATATCCGTAATATGGACCATAATACGGATAGCCGTAAAGCCACGGATCATCATACCAGAAGAAATCATCAAAATATCTCATTCTTCTGGAATAAGCATAATCGTAGTCGTCATCATCAAACTCATAGGAACGTTGTTTCAACTTACCCTTCCGGCTATAAGTAGAATCAGGAACATTTCCATAAAAATCAATGATGTCATTTCCCGTAGAGTCGTTTCCTATCTCCTGATAGTAGCTACCGAGTCCCCTTCTGTTATACTCGTCAACATCACGGTTGCTGCCACTATAATATGTAGGAATGTCCTTGCGTTCTATTGTCGTCTGTTTCTCCGCCTTATTCTTCTTAGGAGAGAAATACATATCATCTTGTGCATTTGCCGCAATCGGCAAAACACCTACCAACAGCGAAAATAATACAAGCTTTTTCATTTTTATATCTCCTTCGTAATTATAAATATTCTCATGTATCTAAGCCTTTCAGCTTAACACATTGCAAATTTATTTCTATTTTACATGCAAAAATACGGAAAAACCCTATACTGCGATAGGTTTTCCCCTATTTTTTATACTTTTGCAACAAAATAACAAGTGATTTTCTCTCATTATATAAATTATTTAAACGATAAAGGAACACTACGAAATGAAATATTACAAAACCACATTCAAGTTCAGCAGTACTGATGCTTCTGATGCAATAGACAATGAAACGATGAATACTGCACGTGAGCTATGTGCAGCATTGGCTGGTACTGCCGGATATGAATCATTTGAAGATACTGACTGCGGAATTAATGGATACGTGCAGAAAGACCTTCTTGACCAAGATACGCTAAAAGAAATTATCTACGCTTTTCCTCTTGAAGGAATCAATATCGATTACAAGACTGAAGATGCAGAAGACAGGAACTGGAACGAAGAATGGGAAAAAGAAGGCTTTGAACCTCTCATTATAGAAGACAGATGCAGAATACATGATATTTATCACGAAGTGGATGGCTCCTACCCCATCGACATCGAGATTGACGCTAAGCAAGCTTTCGGAACAGGAACCCACAACACGACCCAAATGATTGTAAGACAGCTTACCGAAATGAATCTCAACGGAAAACGAGTGCTTGACTGCGGGTGTGGAACTGGCATCCTCTCTATTGTAGCATCCAAATGCGGTGCAAAGGAGATTACAGCTTACGATATAGATGAATGGAGTGTGGAAAACACTCGCCACAACGCTGCTATAAATAATGTATGCAACATAACACCGGTTCTTGGTGATGCATCCATATTGAAAGGTCTTAATGGAACATTCGATGTTGTTCTTGCCAATATCAACCGTAACATTTTACTCAACGACATGCCGGCAATGGCAGACAAGATGCATGCCGGCACCTTATATATCATCAGCGGGTTTTATTCTTCCGACGTACCTTTGCTTCGCTCAAAAGCCAATTCACTCGGACTGGAATACATTAGTCAGAACTCATCAGAAGACTGGACCCTTATAATATTCAAGAAGCTTTAAAAAGGGTTCATCCGGAAAATGGAGTGACAGAATATCTATAAGGAGCATTAACAAAAAACAATAAAGGCACTCGATTGTTGGCAAACCCTATGGGTTCAATTTTTGCATAAACATTCAATATACCTGCATAAATAACCGCATCATTCAGTGCGTCAATATACGCCATTTATGGCAAATGCTGCAAGTCTCTGTAAATACATGATTTTGTCATCATTTAGAAATTCGGTAACTTTCCAATAGAAAGTCCGTAACTTTCTCATAGAAATTCGGTAACTTTCTATTTGAAGTTGATTGGACATCTTTTCAGCTTGCTTCGACATGCAATAAAAAACATATCCATCTCCTGATTTCTCATACAGGAGATACACGGTATAATTGTATAAAAATACAATATTACACATCCGCCTTTTAATTGTTTTTCCGGCTCATGCATTTCGAATAATTTATAAGACAGATTCTGAAAGGATCTGAATAGTATATATCATTCATTACCCATCGTTAGCTTCTTCAAATCATAAAAGCTTCCGTTATAGATATTGAAATCCACATATCCCTTTATACCCGGCAACCTACCGGCATCGGTATGCTGCCAGAATTTCCACTCCCCTTTGTATTCTATCTTATCAACATAATAGTGGGCTATCCAATAAGGATAGTCATCAAATACCGGACTGCTCAAGTAATTCATCTTGAACTTATAATACGTGTATATTATAGGCTTTACGTGATATTTGTCTTCAACGATATGAAGCCAGGTCAAAACATCACGCTGAAACTCCTCAATAGTCTTATCTTTCGGTTTGTGTTCAACATCAAGTACAGGCGGCAAATCACCTTCTTCAAGAGGAACATTCTTCAAAAAGAAATATGCCTGTGAACGTGCGGAAGACTTATTGCTCCAAAAATGATAAGCTCCTCTGATATAACCATATTCACGCGCCAGGCTGAAGTTTTGATTAAAAGAAGGATCCACCTTGCTCGAGCCTTCAGTAGCCTTCATTACGATAAAGCGTACAGGGCTCTTCTCTATCATTGCATTCTGCAAACGGTCCCAGTCTATCTCACCCTGATAATGACTTATGTCTATACCACGGATTTCATAGCCTCCCGGATAGTTGGCATCACCATACAGAGCACGCCAACGAAAGCCAAACGGCCCGACAAAGAAATAATAGAAAGCCCATACGTAGGCAACGGAAACAAGAATGCCTCCGATCCACCATGCCCTTTTATTACGCCATCCAAACAATGAAGTTCCAATTGATTTCTTTGCAGGACGACGACGCACGGCTTTACGTCTTGTTGTCTTTCTCTTTCTATTATTTATCATATACACATTAAACACGTCAAAACGGGAAGCTGGAATTATCCAACTCCCCGATATTCATTCATCATTAGGAATACCCCTTTTATTCTGTTCGCTCAAGGGCAAGTGTTATTGTTGTACGATCGCACACTTCCGACGGTCCCCAATACTGAATCGGACCCGGATAGACGAAGGATGTCTCCTTCGACCACTCGTCACGATGCATCACAAGCTCCTTAAACGGTCTTCCGTTCAAATCCACAAGAGCCTTGCAGATCACAGGTTTCATCTCGCCGCTTCTGCGCTCCATATTAAGGAGAGATGTGAGAGGAACGCCACCGGCTTTCCATTCATCATGTGGAGCATATGTATTACGCACGGTCGCCATATATCCTGTCTTTCCGTTTGCAATAAGATGCGCAGCACTTGAACCGAGAGCATAACAATAGTTGGCATCATAATTTGACGGAGGGGCGCAACGTCCCTCATATCCGAAGAAGTGATGCTGGCTTGCGAATTTTCCACTGAACTTACCTTCCTTCTTCCATTTTGCAAGACGGTGTGTACACATTCTTGACAACAGCTTCTCTGTCTCTATCAACGACACTTGTACGTTTCCATGAGGATCACGGTCAAGAGAGAGCTGCCGTGCAACGTCACTTGGCAACGTCTCAAATGTAGTCTTATTCTTATGGCTCAGATGGTTAAGTATATACTCACGCTGTTCTCCTGTACTGAGATATTTATATTCATCACCATGGAAAGCAAGCAGATCGTTCAGCTCGTCAATAAGTCGACCAATAGCAGGAATAAACTCAATAAGTCCTTCCGGTACAAGCACAACACCATAATTCATTCCGCGGTCAGCACGATATGCTATCACCTTACATATTTGGTCTACTACATCATTAAGGCTCATATCCTTTTCCTGTACCTCTTCTGATATCAGACAAATATTAGGATGGCATTGCAAGGCACATTCAAGTGCAATATGACTTGCCGAACGCCCCATAAGCTTCACGAAATGCCAATATTTACGGGCTGAATTACAGTCTCTTTCAATATTTCCAATCAACCCGGAATACACTTTTGTAGCCGTATCGAATCCGAAAGATGTCTCTATCTGCTCACATTTCAAATCACCATCAATGGTTTTAGGGCATCCAATTACCTGGACTCCATAATCTTTTGCCTTATAATATTCTGCAAGCACACAGGCATTGGTGTTCGAATCGTCGCCACCGATAATAACAAGTGCCTTTATCCCAAGATATTTCAATATCTCATAACCTTTCTCAAACTGATCCTCAGTTTCAAGTTTTGTTCTTCCTGAACCGATTATATCAAAGCCACCCGTATTGCGGAAATCGTTGACATAGGTTTCTGTTATTTCGATATACTTGTGTTCAACAAGTCCCTCAGGACCAAGAAGAAATCCGAATAGGCGGTTATGCGGATTCAGCTTCTTCAATGTGTCAAACAAACCTGTTATTACATTGTGTCCGCCCGGTGCCTGACCGCCACTGAGAATAACACCAACATTCATTGGATCATGTCCACCTTCGATGCCTTCTATAAACTCAACGATAGGCATACCATATGTATTGGGGAACATTTTCTTTATTTCGTCCTGGTCACCGACACTTGTCGTAGCCCCGGTTTCTTTAAGACTGACTGCTGTCCTTAAGCCCCTCGGAAGAACAGGCTTATAAGAATCTCTTGCGATTTGAAATACGCTTTTTTCCATAGATTTTTTGATTATTGTCTTTTTTTTCGATACCATTGACGCTCATCGTCAATTTTTTCTACATTTACACTAATACCTTAGGTTAGTACATTCATGGCCTTTGATTGGCTTACATTGTGCAAATGTAACATTTTTATTTGAAAAGGAAAAAGAAAAAACAATTAATTCTCAAATTATATGATTTTTATTGTTTTTTCTTGTTCATATAAAAATTAATATCGTATATTTGTGTTCCAAAACAACTATTTACAATTTTAGTATTCTATAATTATGGCAAACAAAAGGAATTTAAAAAAGAACATTAATTATATCTGCAGCGAATTGTTCGCAGAGTGTGTTGCTGACTCCCTATATAGCGGAAAGAAGGAGGAAAAAGATGTCAAGGCTACATTGCATGCCATCCTTTCCATCCATCGTAACTATATCAGCAGGGTTTCTCATCCGGAACCAGGCATAAGCAACAAGGCATATTACAAAGACCTGATTTCTAAATTCAACGGCGAGGTCGGAGAAGTTATTGATTTGATTTCAAATCCAGAGTAGCATTACACCTTAATATTATATAGAAAGAAATAATGCTGCGTAAATTATGTCATTGGCTGCTATACAGCCGTATGGGATGGGAAAAAGAAGTCAGTGTTGAGCATCCAGACAAATACATCATTTGTTTTGCGCCACACACAAGTAACTGGGATTTCGCTATAGGACAGCTATATATGCGGGCAGAAGGATTCCACATCAACTTTCTGATGAAAAAAGAGTGGTTCTTCTGGCCTCTCGGACCTATTTTCAAGAACATGGGAGGCATTCCTGTATGGAGATCCAAACATACAAAAATGACGGACAATCTTGCAAACACCGCAAAGGAGCGCAAACAATTCAAGCTATGCATCGCACCGGAAGGAACAAGAAAACCTGTCGCAGACTGGAAAAAGGGCTTTTATTTCATTGCCCTCAAAGCCAATCTGCCCATATTACTGTATGGAGTAGACTACGAGAAGAAAAGAATCGTCTGTACCGAAAGCTTTACGCCGACAGGAAACCTGGACGAGGACATGAAGAAGATCAAACTCTATTTTAAGGATTTCAAAGGCAAAAAGCCGGAGAACTTCACCATCGGAGAGATTTAAATGAAGAATAAACTTTTGTTGATATGTGTGGCTATAATTATCTGTTCGTGTGGAAGCCACAGGAAAAACGAGAAAGGCGATAAGATTGTAACCACCACAAAGAAAGACAACGCCATTGAGACAAAAAGAGACAATACCGACATTGAATATAAAGGTAAACAATGGGTAAAGAACATCTCCGCACTGTCGCAACCGACGAAAGGATTGCAAGGAAGGCACCTTTCGCTATGGGCAAGTCATGGGCGTTATTACAATATCAACAAAGACAAATGGGAATGGCAAAGACCCTATCTTTACTGCACCACGGAAGACCTGTTCACACAGACTATCGTGGTGCCGTATCTAATGCCTATGCTTGAAAATGCTGGTGCCACAGTATTTTCACCAAGAGAAAGGGATTGGCAGCCTAATGAAATCATCATTGACAACGATGATGACAGGAAAGCGCCATACTACATTGAAATAAACACCTCGCCGAGGTGGACTGATGCAGGAGCAAGCGGCTTCAGCAATGCCGGGACAAGCACTATATACGGCAGCGACAACCCTTTCTATACCGGAACTACAAGGATGGCTAAAGCAAGCAAGACACCGACCTGCACCATATCTTACCAACCGGAATTCAAAGAAAGCGGAGAATATGCCGTCTATGTCAGCTACCCTGACATAAGGAAAAACGTTGACGATGCAGAATATACCGTATACCACAAAGGAAAAGCTTCCGTCTTCCATATAAACCAACAGATGGGAGGCGGCACATGGGTCTATCTTGGAACATTCAACTTTGAAGCCGGATGCTCATCAAGAAACAGAGTGGTACTGACGAATAAAAGTGACAACAACGGTTATGTAACTGCCGATGCCGTAAGATTTGGCGGCGGCATGGGAAATATATGCCGTAACGGACAGACAAGCGGTCTGCCAAGATGTCTGGAAGGTTCCAGGTATTACGCCCAATGGGCTGGAGCTCCCGACAGCGTCTACAACTCCAAACAGGGTACCGACGACTATAAAGACGATATCAATGCACGCTCCAGAATGACCAACTGGCTTGCCGGAGGTTCCTGTTACGTGCCTAATATAAAAGGCAAAGGTGTACCGTTTGAACTGTCGCTGGCAGTACACAGCGATGCCGGATACACAAACGACATGAAATCCATCTATGGTTCTCTATCTATATGCACGACAAATACAAATAACGGAAAACTGAATTCAGGCAAGTCAAGACAATGCTCCAAAGACTTTGCGCAAAGCCTGCTTAGCGGTCTGCAAAAAGACCTTACAGCAAATTTCGGAAAATGGGCAACAAGAGAATTATACGACCGCAATTACTCCGAAACAAGATGTCCGGAAGTACCGTCGGCAATCATCGAGACTCTGTCCCATCAGAACTTCCCAGACATGGTGATGGCACAAGACCCGAACGTGAAATTCACCATTGCAAGAAGTCTGTACAAGACTATACTGAAATTCATATCCCGACAACACGACAAGAGCTATGTCGTGACCCCATTAGCACCACAACATCCATATATTAAATTTGTCGATGAAGGAATGGTAGAAATAGCTTGGGACCCACAGGAAGATCCAACGGAACCATCTGCCAAACCAACTTCATACATTTTATATACTGCTACAGGAAATGGTGACTTCGACAACGGAGAACCAATTAAAGGAAACAGGATAAGGGTAAGAATGACTGCCGACGTACAATACAGCTTCAAAATTACAGCTGTGAATAAGGGCGGAGAGAGTTTCCCGTCAGAAACTCTTTCTGCGGTATACCACCCCGGAGCCACAAAAAGCATCCTCGTTATAAACGGCTTCCACAGATTGGCAGCCCCTGCCGTAGTAGACAACAGTAGCGAACTGGGGTTTGACATGGATGAAGACCCAGGAGTGCAGTATGGGAAAACCCTCGGATGGAGCGGCAGGCAACTCAACTTCGACAAATCAAAGATAGCCAATGTCGGTCCCAACGGTCTCGGCTACAGCGGAAACGAGATGGAAGGCAAAATCATCATGGGCAACACATTCGACTATCCACGTCAACACGTCAAGGCGATAATGGCGGCAAATGAATACAACGTTGTCAGTGCATCAAGCCATGCCGTTACTGACGGCAGAGTCAACATGGCGGATTACACCTGCGTAGACTATATCCTCGGTATGGAAAAATACTCACCCATCGCCATGATGAACTACAAGTCGCTGTCAACTGCCATGCAGAATATACTCAGGGCATACACAAGAGGAGGAGGTTCACTGTTGATAAGCGGAGCTTATATTGCAACCGACATGCAGTCAGAAAGCGACAGACGATTTCTGAAGGAAGTGCTACACATCGACAACGGAATATCACAACGTACAGCAGATGCAGTATACGGTATGGGGACATCATTCAGCATCTACAATCTGCTTAACAACCTTCACTATGCCGCAACAAAAACAGATGTAATAAGCCCTGCAGAACCGGCATTCTGCACTCTTACATACAGCGACGGACAGTCGGCATGTGTAGCATACAACGGAACCGACTATAGGACATTGGCTCTTGGTTTTCCTTTCGAATGCATAAAACTGGAGAAGAAACAAGCTACAATAATGAAAGGTTTTCTGAAATTCCTTATAAAATAAGGACAAAGTGTCATAGAAAAAATATACCTTTGCAGAACAATTAAGTTTTTAAGAATAAAGAAAAACAGTTTATATAATATAATTATGTATAGAACGAATACTTGTGGAGAGCTCAGACTCTCCGACACAGGAAAAAAGGTGACGCTCGCCGGATGGGTGCAGCGAAGCCGC
>URLQ01000116.1 GCA_900548745.1 uncultured Prevotella sp. | reverse complement strand
TTTCCTTCATCTGTTCATCAGACAAAACGGGAGTCAAAATGAAAACGGTTTCGTAATGATTCAACATTTCTTTTTAATTTTGTTTATTTGTTATTTTTGCAAAATGCGGTGCAAAGGTACTACTTTTACTAATGACACACACGACCTTGCCCTTTATTAAATATAAATTAACTAAAACAACAATGCTTTTTATCTTTTTTACCACTCAACAAGTTTGAAAAGCTCCTTCTTTTTAAAGTCAGACAGCATTTGTCAGCATTCTTCAGGACCAACTATAACGCCAATGCCGCTTTAGGAGGAAATTCTGCAAATAGACCATCATTGACAGGGAAAGTATTGATATAAACAAGAATATGAGCCATAAAAATGAAAGTCTTCCACATTTCATTTTGCACTACAAGCGATTTGTACTATCTTTGCATAAGATAGGCGGCACCTCGGTAGAACATTCAAACAAGCTTGATGTTTTACTCTCGGTTTGCACTATCTTTGCATAAGATAGGCGGCACCTCGGTAGAACATTCAAGCAAGCTTGATGTTTTACTCTCGGTTTGCACTATCTTTGCATAAGACAATGCTTGCTAACGATAAAGCTATTATATATAAATAAGGTATAATATATAAACAAGATATTATATTGAAGGAAATATGACGGACGACGTTTTCATTATAACACGGCTGCAGACGGGCGAAGAGGATGCTTTCAAATTCCTCTTCGACAGCGAGTACGAGAAACTGTGCCGCTTTGCCAACTGCATGGTGCACGACTCTACGGCCGCAGAAAGCATTGTCGACGACGTGATGCTGAACATCTGGGAGAACCGCAACACACTGAATGTGGAAAGCAGTCTGCACGCATATCTGACAAGAGCGGTGCGCAACAGGTGCATAAACGAACTGAAGGCAAGACTGAGGCGCATGGCTTCCGAAACTACAGAGCTGAAGCTGAACGCCGAGACGGAGATGCTTGAGATAGTGTTCCGCGACGACAACGAACCTTTCGACGAACTATTAGGAAAGGAACTTGAAGAGAAAATAAACAATGCCATCGCCACACTGCCCAAGGAGTGCAGAGCGGTGCTTGAGAAGAGCCGCTTCGAGGGACTGTCGTACAAAGAGATTGCCGACGAGATGGGCATTTCCACAAACACCGTAAAATACCACATAAAAAACGCACTTGCCTTCATGCGAAAGAACCTCGACGGCTATCTGAAATGGACCATCATCGCTATGCTTATCCGGTGAAGGGAAGAAAAAAAATAAAAAAATCCACTTTTCCACTACCCTGTTTCCTTTACACGTTGTCTATTAAAGTAAAGAGGAAAGAAAAATGGAGAAAGAAAACAAATACAGCCGCATTGATGCGATGACGGAACGCTATCTTGCCGACAGAAACGACAACGAAGCGATAAGCTTTCTGAAAGACGCCGCCATGGAGTCGGAGGAAAGCAGAAAGAGGATACGCGGAAACATAGAGCTGTGGTTTTCCTCTTCAGAATCCGGTCGTAGCGCACGCTTCAACAAGGACGCCGCCTACGCACGCTTCCTGAGCAGCAAGGCAGCAAGGCAGGATGAAGGCAGAAGAAACCGAAGAAACCTGTTTGGAAAACACCCTGCAAAAAGCATCATAAGGGTGGCGGCAGCAGTAATACTTATTGCCGCCCTGCCATGGATGGGCCACAGATTTGACAAGACTGCCGGCAGCAGGGAGCTTGCCGACGTGTGCATTTCCACGCCAAACGGCTCCATAAGCGAAGTGACACTGCCAGACGGCACAAAGGTCTGGCTGAATGCATGTTCGGAAATAAAATACTCTAAAGACTTCGGCACGGACAACCGTAAAGTGAAACTGACGGGAGAAGCCTGCTTCGACGTGAAGAAAAACGAAGACCTGCCGTTCTGCGTAAACTCAAAATCGGCTGATCTGAAAGTCCTCGGAACGAAGTTCACTTACCGCGACTACCCCGACGACAAAACGATGATGGTACAGCTAATACGCGGACATGTAGACATAGAAAGCAGCAAGACCGGCAGACACATAAGGATGCAGAAGGACGAGACGATGACTCTCGACAAGCAGACGGGATGCATGACAAAGAGAAAGACTGACACAAGCCAGTCGGACTCATGGGTGCGGGGCGAACAGTTCTTCGACGAGGTGCCGCTGCAACAGATTGCAAAGACGCTGGAACGCACATACAACGTGAAGATTAACGTGGCGCCGCAGCTGCAAGACAAAACGTTCTACATAGCCTTCAACTCTTCGGGAATGGACATAAATGCCGTGCTGAGAACCATGGCTGAGACTAATAGAATGAAATTCCGCAAGACTAACGACGGAAATTACTACCTTTACCAATAGATCTATAAACATAACATTATAAAAAATAACCTTTGAAAAAAAGACAAATTGCCTATGACAACAAGAAAAAAATAACTAACAATGCACACAAAGCGTGGCGGCAGATAAGGAAATGCCGTACGCCTAATAACCTTTATTAAATTAAAACAACTATCTAACTTTTTTCTTTTATGTACAATTACAAAAAAGCCATCTTCATGGCTTCTGCATTGCTGTGTCTTAACATGACAGCAGCTGCGCAGCAAGTATCGCTCAACGTGAACAAAGTAAGCGTAAAGCAGGCCATGAACCAACTGAAAGAGAAAACAGGTTATACTTTCGTTTTCTCGTCGTCTGACATCAACAACAAACAGATTGTCAGCGTTTCCGCAAATAATGCCGACCTCACAAATGTAGTGGAGCAGATCCTGAAAGGACAAAAAGGCATCGACTACAAGATTGAAGGCAAAAACATCATCATAACAAAAGCAAAGCACAACACCGTAAGACGCACCGAAGCAAAACACCAGGCTACGGCACAGGCAAATGACAACAAGCGCCGCGTAACGGGAACCATCATTGACGAGAACGGTGAACCGCTGATTGGCGTTACCGTTACTGCCGACGGCGTGGTCGGAGGAGCTATAACAGACCTCGACGGAAACTTCGTGCTCGAAGGCGTTCCTTCTTCTACAAAGAACATCAACGTGAGCTACATCGGCTACGAGGCTAAGAGCGTGCTACTTACGGGCAGTGCGATGAACATAAAGATGACTCCCGACAACAAACAGCTCGACGATGTGGTGGTTGTGGGCTACGGCACAGTGAAGAAAAACGACCTCACGGGTTCCGTTTCTGCCATTAAGCCTGACGAGTTCAACAAGGGTGCCAACTCGAGCGCACAGGATGCACTCGTGGGAAAGGTGGCTGGAGTAAATGTAGTGTCAAGTTCCGGCGCTCCTGGTTCCGGTTCCACTATACGTATCCGTTCCGGTGCCTCTCTCTCAGCATCAAACGACCCGCTGATTGTCATCGACGGAGTGCCTGTTGACAACTCTTCTATAGAAGGCGGCGGAAACCTCATCGGAAGCATCAACCCTAACGACATCGAGACTTTCACCGTATTGAAGGATGCTTCGGCTACGGCCATCTATGGATCACGTGCTTCAAACGGTGTCATCGTCATAACTACCAAGAAGGGAACAAAGGGAGCTCCAAAGTTCAACTATACAGCAAACTTCTCTCTCAGCTCAACGGCAAAGCGCCTTAAGGTGCTGAGTGCCGACGAGTTCCGCAAGTTCGCTCCTACAGTAAGCGGAGTGCCAAGCAACGTCGTGTTCGGACAGAGCAACACCGACTGGCAGGATGAGATATACCGCACCGCCTTCGGTATGGACCACAACATCTCCATGTCGGGCAACATCATGAAGAAGGCTCCCGTGAGAGTGTCTTTAGGCTATACCAACCAGAACGGTATCATCAAGACCAACAGCTACAAGCGCTACACCTTCGACGGCGGCATCTCACCAAAATTCTTCAACGACCATCTCTCGCTCAACGTGAACCTGAAGGCTTCTATGGAGGACAACACACGCATTGACGAGTCGGTGGTTGGAAACGCCCTCTCATACGACCCTACGAGACCGGTACGCACCGGCAGCAGCACGGCTTCTACTGACCCGGGACTGGGCTACTTCATCTGGATGAACGGCAACTCGCCGATGGCTATACAGACCGACAACCCTGTGGCTCAGCTCAACCTTCAGAACCTGCGCAACAAGCTCTACCGCTCTATCGGCAACGTTTCGGTCAGCTATAAGGTGCACGGACTTGAAGACCTGCAGCTCAACATGAACCTGGGCTACGATGTGTTGGAGAGCAAATACAACAAGGACATTCCGCAGTATGCAGGCATGATGTATACCGCCAACAAGAAAGACGGTACCGGCCTGGACTTCGACTCCAAGCAGAACAAGACCAACACCCTGCTCGACCTCTATGCCAACTATCAGCATACCTTCGGAGAGAAGCATGACTTCAGCGCGATGGCTGGTTACGGATGGCAGCACTTCTGGAAGAAATACAACGAGACAACACTGGCGCCAGACGGAACAGAGCTGTTCTCACCAAAGCACTATGAGAGCGAATACTATCTGCTCTCACTCTACGGCAGACTCAACTATACTTACGACAACAAGTATATGGTGACAGCTACTCTGCGTTCCGACGGCTCTTCACGCTTCGCCAAGGGAAACAGATACGGATATTTCCCGTCAGTAGCTCTGGGATGGAAGATTTCTGAAGAGAGCTTCCTGAAGGACAACGATGTGCTCACAAACCTGAAACTGCGTCTGAGCTACGGACAGACAGGACAGCAGGACATCATCAACGACTATCCTTACATGACCACATTCTCCGTGTCATACCCTGAGTCAAGCTATCTGTTCGGTGACAAATGGTACAACACCTACCGTCCGAACGGCTACGACCGAGACATCAAGTGGGAGACCACCGAGACATGGAACGCAGGACTCGACTACGGATTCCTGAACAACCGTATCTACGGTTCTATCGACGTCTACAAGCGTCACACAAAGGATCTGCTCAACACCATCCCTGTTATATCGGGTGTGAACTACTCTGCCGTGCTGACAACGAACATCGGCGAGATGGACAACAAGGGTGTGGAGTTCTCTATAAATGCCGTACCAGTGCAGACAAAGGACTTCTCGTGGAGCGTTGGACTGAACTACACATGGAACGACTCCAAGATTACCAAGCTGAACACCGTAGACACTGAAGGCTCATTTGTAGAGACAGGTGCCATTTCCGGCACTGGTAAGTTTGTGGAATGCTTCATGGTGGGCAAGCGCCCTTACACCTTCTATCTGGCAAAGCAGGCTTACGACGAGAACGGAAAGCCGATAGAGGGCAAATTTGTTCAGCCGGAC
The DNA here is from genome assembly GCA_900548745.1 of uncultured Prevotella sp. Classification (GTDB taxonomy): domain Bacteria; phylum Bacteroidota; class Bacteroidia; order Bacteroidales; family Bacteroidaceae; genus Prevotella. The sequence continues at coordinate 3,693 of URLQ01000116.1, read as the reverse complement.
GGAAGCATCGACACCAAGGAGACAAGACAGGCAAGCCGCTGCGCACTGCCTAAATCTTATCTCGGACTGAACACTCAGTTCACATACAAAAACTGGGAACTGGGCATAACGGGCCACGGCTCTTTCGGAAACTACATATATAATTATGTAAAGGCAAACCAGTATCAGCAGCAGGTATACAGCGACCAGGGCAACTTCTCAAACATTCTGAGATATACTGCAAGCAACGGTTTCCAGCAGCAGCAGCTGTATACCGACTACTTCCTGGAGAAAGGCGACTTCTTCCGTATCGACAATATCACGCTGGGATACACCTTCCCGAAACTGTGGAACAGTTCAAGCAGTCTGAGACTCTCTGCTTCTGTGCAGAACGTATGCGTCATCACAGGCTACTCTGGTCTTGACCCGGAAATATACAACGGCATCGACCGCGACGTTTATCCACGTCCTCGCACATTCTCAATCTCAGCAAATCTTAACTTCTAACTAACAAAAGAATATATAAATATGAAAAAGAATATATTGAAAACCATGATATTCGGCGTCATAGGATGCCTGTTTACATCATGTTTCAGCGATCTGGACACTATGCCGCTCGACGACAACCAGCTCGTGGGAGAGAAGGTTTACCAGACTGCCGACGGATACACCGGAGTGCTCGCCAAATGCTACAGCTCGCTCATTCTCACCGGACAGAAGGGCGGCGATGGTGGCGACGGCGACCTTGAGGGAGCAAACGAGGGCTACTCGAGCTACGTGCGACTGATGTTCTACCTGCAGGAGCTGCCTACCGACAACTTCATCATGCCGTCATCATCAAACGGTCTGCGCAAGTGCCTCAACCTGCAGTGGGACGAGTCCAACGCATCCGTTATCCGCTGGACATACCAGCGCCTCTACATGTCTATCGCCTACTGTAATGAAATGCTGCGCGAATGCACCGAAAGCAAGCTGAAGAGCCGCGGACTTTGGGACCAGCTCGGCGGAGAATGTGCGAGCTACCGCGCCGAGGCACGCTTCATCCGTGCATACTGCTATTCCATGCTGTGCGACCTCTTCGGCAACGTGCCTTACATCGACGAGAACACCGGAGTGAAGGATATTCCGGAACAGTGGACACGCAAGCAGATTTTCGACTTCGCCGAGAGCGAACTGAAGGCTATCGATGCTGACCTCAAGGCTCCTGGAACCAACGTATACGGACGTATCGACAAGGTCGCTGCATGGTTCCTGCTCTCAAGAATGTATCTGAACGCAGAAACATGGATTGGCGAGAACCGCTACAACGACGCTCTGACATACGCAAAGATGGTTATCAATGACGGCCACTATCCTTTGGCTTCCGACTACCGCACCATATTCCTCGCCGACAACGACAAGTGCAAGGAGATTATATGGCCGCTCGTACAGGACGGACTCAAGGCACAAAGCTCCGCAGGAACGAACTTCTACGTGAAAGCCTTCGTTAACGGTCCGATGAACGAACTGTACAACACTGGCGTCGGGTCCCGCGGATGGGGTAACGTACGCTCCAAGACCACTCTCGTAAATGCCTTTGATGCTGACGACGTTACTTTCGACACAAACGACACATGGGGCAACCAGAAGAAGGACAAGCGTGCTCAGTTCATGACCGCCCTGCCTAACCAGAAGAAGGAGACATGGGACGACAAGGACAACATGACAAGCACCTTCACCTGCGGCTACGGCTACATCAAATGGCGCAACGTAAACCAGGACAACACTATCCCTGCACAGGGCGACGCATACTCTTCAATTGACTTCCCGCTGTTCCGTACGGCAGAAGCTTATCTCATCGCCGCAGAAGCAATATTGAGAGGAGCACAGGGCACTAAAGAGGAGGCTCTTGGCTACGTGAATGAAATTCGCGAGCGTGCCTATATGTCGGGCAAATATGCAAAAGACGGCATCCGTTCTGACGTTTCGGGAGACATCACAGCCGACCAGCTCAACCTTGACTTCATACTTGACGAACGTCAGAGAGAGCTTGCTTCGGAGCTCGTACGCCGTACAGATCTCATACGTTTCGGAAAATTCACTTCAGGACGCAACTGGGACTGGAAAAATGGAGTGCGCGATGGTTCTGACGTTGAAGACCACTTCAAGCTCTTCCCTATCCCAGCTACAGAGTTCTCAAACATGCCTAACCTGAAGCAGAACGACGGTTACACGAAGTAATTTACCTTAAACTATACTATAAATAAACACACACACAAGACCCGGATTGCGAGCTTCAGCCGGTATTATACAGACTGTCCTCGCAATCCGGTAATTAAGAAAGCACTTTCATAAAAAATAAATACATCAAGACATGGTTTCTATAAAGCAAATAACACTTTCTGCCATCATGACTCTGCTCGCAAGCGGAGCAACGGCACAGACATCATTCGAGGAAATCAGTGCCGACCTGAACAAAGCCGGCGGCGTTTATCTCGCTTACCCAGAAGTGACTGGGAAGCTGACTCCTGCACCAAAAGGATATACCCCATTCTATATCAGCCACTACGCAAGACATGGCTCTCGCTATCTTCTTGGTGAAGGAGACTTCAAACTGACCATCGGACTTCTCGAAGATGCTGAAAAGGCGGGCTGCATCACTCCACTCGGAAAAGACGTGCTCGGCAGATTGCGCAAGGTGTTCATTGAAACAGAAGGACACAGCGGCGACCTTACTCCATTGGGAGCAAGACAGCACAAGGGCATTGCGGAGAGAATGGCACGTAACTTCCCGGAAGTGTTCAAGGGAAAGAAGCGTGTTGACGCACGCTCTACCGTGGTCTACCGTTGTGCGATGAGTATGGCTGCCTTCGGAGACGGGCTGAAGGGCTGCTGTCCGCAGCTTGACGTCAAATACGAGATGAACGAAAAGAACATGGCGTATCTGAACTACCACACCGACGAATCAAACAAATTCACTAATGGCGAGAAAGGACCATGGGTTGAGGAATATCTCAAGTTCGAGGCTGAACATGTGAAGCCTATGCGACTCGTAAACTCGCTGTTCAGCGACAAGGAGTTCATCCGCTGCAAAGTAAATCCGGAAAAGCTGGTATGGGCTTTCTACTGGATTGCCGTTGACATGCAGGACATAGAAACGAAGGAGTCGTTCTACGACATCTTCACTCCACAGGAGCTCTTCGACCTGTGGCAATGTGTAAACTACCGCTTCTATATAGGCAACGCTAACCCTGAGATGAGCAAAGGATTGGTTATGGCTAACGCACATACTCTCGTGGAGAACATCCTGGAGTGTGCCGACAAGGCCATTGAAGACAACAGCATAGCCGCTGACCTTCGCTTCGGACATGACGGAAACGTCATACCGCTGCTTGCCCTCCTGCAGGTAGAGAACTTCGACGTGGCTGTAAGAAAGCCGGAGGATGTTTACAAGCACTGGTCTGACTTCAAGGCCACACCGATGGCATCCAATTTACAGATTGTATTCTTCAGAAACAAAGCCAACGATATTATTGTAAAATTCATGCACAACGAGAAGGAAGTACATGTTGCGGTACCTACCGACACGTGGCCTTACTACAAATGGAACGACGTGAAGCAATATTACCAGAAAAGACTGGAGAATCTGAAAAAACAGGTTTATAAATAAAAACTTGTTTCATAACCAGAAAATTTTAGTTATTATGTTATTCGAGTGGCAGTTTTATCCCAACT
>URLQ01000115.1 GCA_900548745.1 uncultured Prevotella sp. | reverse complement strand
GCAATGGCATAGCAGAGCTTCACCACGATAGGTACATACTTGGCAATCTCCTCCGAAACGTACAATATCTTCATAAGTCATTGATATACAGTATAGATTTTCGAGTTTGAAAAGAAAATTGTTCCCAAAATGAGACAAGGAAGCAAACTTGTGGGTAAAATCAAAAGACAATGGTTCAGTAAGGTAAATTAGGCTTCAAATGGCGATTTCTCCGTTTACATTCATTAACACGACATTTTGAGCGATTGCAAACTAAACATGGCAAGTGAAGGCTACTGGATATAACTGGAGGCTGGCTTTTGCCTTGGCTTTACAACTGTGCATTCCGTGTCGAAAAGTTGGAAGAATAGAATGGTTGCAACTATGCCTGTCCGATGGTGTCGTTTGAAACGAACCCATATCCTCATAATGCGATTAAGACTATTTGCCGTGAAAAGAAGAATAGATGGGTCTTGTGGGGCAGTCATCAGATTCAATCCGTCATCCTCGTTTCCTTCTTTTCCCTTTGCTTGAAAAGGGACTATCGAAAAAAAGGAAAGATTGGCCTGGTGTATCGTACTTCATCTTGAAGGGAGCTGCTTTCTACGCTGAACGATTCGTTCACCATTACAAAGGTACTGTGCATTTCTACCGAGAATGTGAAAGGGTGGTGATATGTATTTGAGATTGAGGGGAAATGACAGACAAAGTTGTACTGTTGTTCCCAAAATGTACCTAATAACAAGTCTATACTTGTCGATTTTTACTGAAATCAGCTCGAAAAGTAGGATTTTTACCTTATTCAACTAAGAAAAATCCTCAAAAAACACTTAATCTCAGAAAATTTGAGTACCTTTGCAAGGTATTATACATATATAAAAGTAAATTCTCATGAGACAATATATATTATTATTTATTTTGATGCTGGCATCATTAAGATGTACTGCTCAAATTAATAGTTCTATTTGGGGGCTATCAATAGGATCGAGCACTAAACAGCAGGTGAGATCCGTCATCAACCAAAAGGGATTTAGTATAGAAACAGAACCTGATGGAGCATATTGTATAAAATATCCTAAGGGCGTAAAATTTGGTGGAGAGTGGTGGACCTATATAAGTTTCACCTTTGTTAACGGACTTCTTTGTGAAGTCTGGTTTCAGAATAATGAAGTGGAATCTATATCTGATATTGCTGCTAATTATAATAGAATTAAAAAGACGTTAGACGAAAAATACAGTAAGTATAAATCTTTTAGTGGGAAAAAAGATGACGGTTCTGTTTATAGTGACTATTGGGATGAAACAACGACTTTGAGCATAAATCTTCATATATATAATGGAGTCAAATATATTAGCTTAGTTTATCAAAATGATAAGCTGAATAGTTTGAGGCAAAAAAACGATAAAAATGAATTATAATTCTTTATAACTATGAAATTAATATATATAGCCATATCAATAATTTGCTTTGGACTTTTCTCTTGCGATAATTCATTTAGCAAATATGAGAAAAAAGAGAAAAATGACTTAGAGAAGTCGCGACTCTATGGGAATGTCAAGGAAGTGTCCCGTTATTGCGACGGAGAGATTCGAGAAATAGACAAATACAACAAATATGGTTTTTTGTGTGAAAAAGTTGAATATGAAAACAATCAAGTGAGTGAGACTACATCATATGTATATGATGAATATGGTTGTTTAAAAAAAGAAATATACAAAGGTCCCAATTGTAAATCTGAAATAGAATACCTATACGACGATAAGCACAATGTTACCACCGCATATTCAAATATAATTGAAGCTTATAATAATAAAGTGACGGTGGGTAAGCATCTGTTATCATCTCATGAATACTCATATGATGATTTAGGAAATATACTGACGGAAAAAATAAGAACAGGAGAATCTACTGAAAATGGTAACTATAAGGTTAATCAGTATAATCTTAATGGTGTACTTGTAGGAGAGATGTCTATAGACGAAAATGGTCGTATAAAATATGCATATAAATATGAATATTATTCAGACGGAAAAGAATATAGGACTATTTGGTATAATAGTGATGGTACTGTAAGAAAATATTGGGAAAGTCAATATTTTGGGAATAATGAATCTACTTACACAATTTTTGAAAATGATTGCGAGCCTTATGTAAAGAGGTATAAGTGCAACGAAAAGAATGACTTAATTTGGGATGATGAAGGAGATGGAAGTATTATTACTCATGAATATAAGTATGATGACAAAGACAATATAATATCACATACTGAAAAGAGAGATGGAACAATTCAGTATAAAGAGACATTTCAAATTACTTATTTTTGACATTTTACATTCTGTTGTGAATTTATTTCAAAGGCTAATTTGCCGTACATAAGTAAGTCGTAAACGTAGAATGAATGATAGTTCAGTAATACAATTAATTGGTAATAAAATAACAAGCATCTCACAGATTCTTATGAATCATGAGACAAAGAACTTTTGTCTTGCCAAAATATCTCCATACAATTGGCATGTAGTATCATACCAAAATATAGATACCGACACCACTTTTGTAATTGTACCAAGCCCCGCTTTTAAAAGATTTATTCTTGACAGGCAATATTTGAGCGTTGTATCTTCGTATTCTTCTTTGTTTGGAACTGGTAATGATTGGAACATTGTTCGTGCTATAAAATCTCACGAACACAAGTATTTGTTGCGAGATTATTCCGATGAAGAATTCTTTGACTATATAAAAGGTGAAACCATGGCATACGTTTTTAAAATAGAAAATGACAATACAATAAATGAAAGGATTTTAAGGTTAGACTTATGTCGTGGTATAAATAGAGATAATGTATTTCAAGGTGGAATATTTCATGTCTTTAAACATTTTACAGTTGAGGGATATGATACTATTTCAAGCTGGAATCAAGAATACGTAGTAAACAGCTTTCCTGAAATATACAAATATGTTATTCTAAATTTCTTTTCTGATGATTATAAAGAAGATAGAAAAACAAATTATTATGAGGCTTTATCCACACTTGCCGATGGCCATTTACTAAGGGGGATATATTATCAAGAAGATAATATCCCCGTTGCATTTATCACGTCAATGCGCATAAGCCAAGGGTAGTCAGCATTCAATTGCCAAATTTCTTATCTCCTTATTCCACGCCCTGGTCTCGGCACGTTGCTAACAATCCCTTCAAGCTCCCTGTCCACCTTAGATAGTTCCTCTTTGGACAAAGCATATATGCAGTCAATTGCAAGTCGGCTGGCTGCTATTTTTCTGTGTGCGAGGATGGTATCTTCGCCACCGATGGAGGGGCGGTTTGCACCACATAATTCCAGGTAGTTGTCCACAGCATCACGCATGGAGTAATAGCCCCAGCCTGTCTTTGCCCAGCTGATTAGGGCATTGACGGCTGCTTGTCTTGGACTGTTGTTTTGTTGTTCGCTCATATTCATTTTTGCTTTTTGTTATACAATCGTTCTTTTCTCTTTCGCCAAAGCTCATTTATCTCCTGACGGTGCTCGTCCTTGTCCGAGTAAAGCCATTCGATGTAGTCGGCTCGCTGTGAGGTGCGGTCATCCAGTCGGGAGAAGTCACGGAGAAGGACATACTTCTCCTCGATGGTTCGCAGCCTTGCGTTGTCGTTGGCGATGATGCACAAGGCGCATAGGAATACTGCCGACAATGTACACATGCAGATGTGGAGAAACTTTCGGAAGTGCCAGGAGTGGCAGAGCCGTTTGACCACATACAAGAGGTATTGCTTCACGAACGGAATGACCTCTGCCTTGTCCTTGGGCAATGTAGGAGGGACGCATTGGGGCTGTTGCGCTCCTGTTATCTTGCTGACGAAATCCGCTATCTTGGTCAGGGCTTCGGAGTTCTTCTTGCTCTGTTCTCCGACTCTCTTCACGGTGTCCTCGCACTGGTGTACTAACTCAGGCCAATGCTTCTTGTGGGCATCTACAAGGGCGATGCACTTGGCAAGTACTTCATCATATCTTTCGGTTAAGGTTTGGAAGTATTCCTGCTGGGTTATCTCACCTCTTGCCTTTGCCGCTTCTTCCTCTTCTGCAAACTTCCTTTGCCGAGCCTCCAACAGCAGCCTCACCTCATTAGCCGCAGCCTTGCCAACGGCATCCTTCAATGAAGACGTGTCGTTGGCGGTAGGCTTAGTAAAGGTGTCAATCCTGCCCGACAGGGCGTTGATTGCCTGAATACAATTGGACAGTCCAACCTGTATGTCTTCCAAAGATGTGCCAGGTTCATCCTTCAAGGGTGTCACTTTTCTGTTTGCCATACGCTTATCTCCTCATTCCTCCGTTACGTTTCTTCTTGTTCTTCTCCTTGTCCTCGTCATTCCAACCACGGTCATTGCCTCCACCGCCACCTCCTGATGTGTGGGCAATGGTTGGCTGGAGTATAACTTCTGCCACTGCTTCCGCAATATTGCTGCCGACAGACGACCCTTCGTTATCGGCACTGCCTGTCACTTCATCAGAGCCAGCAGGTGAAGAAGGGGAAGTCTCGTGCTGCCACTCGTTGGAAGATGTACTGCCATGAAGTAATCCACTCGACAGACCTACTTCCGTCCGGCTCTCGTCACTATCGGAAATGAGGGAAGAGAGGTGGATTTGGTTTTCGGGTGCGCCCAGCGTCCTGCTCAACTGGACGAGAGACAGGCTGCGGTCTATCTTGCTCCCGGAAAGAGTGACCCCACGGCTGTTGTCCGTAAAAGTGATGCCGCAGATGCGGTCATTATCGCCTTGGACAAAGTGCATGGTGATGCCCCGAGCCGCCAGTGTTGTCCGAAGCGTCTGCCAGTCGTGACAGTGGCTGAGGACTGCGGAAATGGTGTCATACAACTGGTACTTCACCGCATCCCTGCCTTTGAGGTGGCTGCGCCTTACATCCCTCTTGCCCTTGCCGAAGGTCAGTCCGTACTCCCTCGTCAGAGCCTTGGTGACTGCTGCCGATGCACGGAAATTGCAGTCGCCCTTAATGGCGTTGCCGTCATTATCGATACGGTTGTAAACGACATGGACGTGACCGTGAGGCTGGTCATGGTGACGGAATATCACGAACTGGGTGTTGACAATACCACGTCTGCGGAGATACTCCTTTGCCACTTCCGCCATGAACTCGTTGGTGAGCCTGGGTGTGTCATCAGGGTGGAAACTCAGTGATATGTGTCCCACGAAATTCTTCAGTGATGGACGCATCCGAGCCTGTGCCTTGAAACTGGCAACGATAGTGGCATTTGTAGTGGTGCTTACACCAGCCGATGCTATGATGACAGTGTTCTTATGGGCTATGTCATTCGCATAGTTTACCAGCCCTCCGAATCCCCTGCCGGTGTTAATCTGTGCTATCATAAAAGTTGCTATAAAAAAGTATGTGCAGATAAATGCCCAAGTATGTGCAGATACTTGGCAAAGTAAGTGCACATAGTGGGACGAGTAAGTATATATCACTAAGGGCTACCCAGTCTGACGAGAACCTCGTCAATCCTCCCTGCCAGTTCCAAGACCCTCTTTTCAACAAAGGAGAAATGGTGGACGTGAGCCTCATGGGCGAGCTGGTTGAGATTGTTCGCCATGCCCGACAGGGAGCGGAGGTTGGCGGCATCCTCCTTCGACATCGCTTCACGGACGTAGCCGTTTACGGCAAGCTCATAGACGAGTGAGGACAGCGAGCACTGCCTGTTCTTGCTCCTTCGCAACAGCTTCGTATAGCTGCCTTGGTCGAAATATACCTTGACGGAATACTTCCGTTTCTCCCTCTCGTCAGACCTTGGGCGACCGCCCTTGTTCTTCTGCTTTCCGCTCTTGGGTGTTTGGGGATTATCCATATCTTTGACTGTTGTGTGTGGCACGGTCGGCTTCTTAGCCGTGGTTTTTCGGGACGGAAAACCTATACTTGCTCCCCAAACACTCCAAACTTTCTTCTCAGACGTGGCAATCGAGATTGCTGTGCTGCCAGAAAAGGAAAGGAGGGAAGACAGATAAGGGTTAAGCCCTGAAAGACAAGGTTGTGAAGCTGTACCGAGCCGTGGTTAAAACGAATGGTGACGAATCATTTGCCTTGGGATGCCGTTGCGTCGGAATGTGAGGAAAGTATCTTCTGGATAGCGGAAAGAGCATATCGTTTCTTCCTGCCCATGCGTGAAGGCACGAGGTAGCCTTTTTTCTCCCATGACCAGAGTGTGGTTTCACAGACACCGCACATCTTGGCAACTTCATCCGTACTTAGCCAGGTCTCATCTTCGGGTGTCTGCTCCTTCATGAGTGCCTTGGCTTCCATCGCTTTCTCAATAAGTCGGTCGGCAAAGAGAACAAGGTCGTCACTTGACACCTCGATCTTCATCTTGCCGCCTGCTTCTATCATGCTTAGCAAATCCATAAATCTAAAAAAGTTATCCTGAAACAATCTGTTTGTAATCTCTATCCTTTTGCTGTCCAATCGCTATGTCATTACACAGCAATCACATTGCTTTTATCCTGCAATCTCTATGTGTTTGCCGTACCGTTTAATATGGCGGTCAGTTCTGGCAAATGTCCTGTCAGTCGAGCATCCCGATAAGTTCCCTTTTTATGTCATCATCGATGGTGCGGTATCTGGCAAATGCCTGGCTGCCGTTGGTGTGTCCTGACATGGAAGAAATAAGGCTTGGGTCCTTCACCTGTTTGTATAGGTTGCCTATAAAAGTCTTGCGTGCTGTGTGGGAGGTTGCCACTTCATAGAGCGGTTTCTGTACATTCTGCCTTGTCACCGGGTCGAGCACGCTGACTATCCTGTCTATACACGCTGTCCGCAACACCTCACGTATGCCCTTGTTGTAGTCGCTTACGTTGTAGTGGGGGAACAGTGTCTTGGTGGGCACACCACGGTAACGCTCATAGATGGTCATGGCGGTCTTGCTGAGTGGTACACGTATGGTTCTCGCATCGTGCTTCATCGTCTTGTGGGCGATATACTCCAGCACTCCGTCAATGACACTTCCGTTCGTCAGACGCATCAGGTCACCGAAGCGGCAACCGATGAGACACTGGAACACGAACATGTCACGGAACATTGCCAGATGAGGGTTGTCGGAAAAGTCATGATTCCATATCCTGTCACGCTCCTCGATGGAGAGGTAGAAGGGAGTGCCGAAGATAGCCTTGGGTATCTCGAACACGTCAAAGGGGTTGTTCTTGGTGATGCCCTGATGAACACACCACCTTACAACTGTCCTCAGTCGGGTGAAGACCGTATGCAGCGTATTGTCCGAACGCTTCGTTCCTGCTGTCCACTTGCCCAAACCTGAAAAGAGACTGGGATAGAGGCGGTAGTATTCGCTTTCATGTTCAAGATAATGACGGAAGGCTTCCAAATCATCAACCGTGAAGTTGTCCACATTCATGGTGTAGTCCTTCTTCTTGCGGACAGTGCGCTGAAACCTCTCGAAACGCTCAATCTTCCCCACCAGTCCCCTTACCGATGTGGCTTGCCGTTTGTCGAAATCCTTGTGGGCGATGTACTCTTCAACCAACTTCGACAGTTTTGTCTCCTGTACGGTAGCTTGCGTCAGTTTGTACGCATTCGGGTGGTGAAAGCAGAAGATGGTCTTTTTCAGCCAGTCGCTCGTTGCCCCCTTGTAGTATTCTTGCGACACCGTGCGGCACAGGTCGTGGACGGCATCGTTCAATGTCCTGCGCTCCTCGTCACGAACCATAGTCACGCGGCTCTTGTAGCCTTGCCTGTCCGCATCCCAATAGGCTGGGTTGATGGATAGCTCCGTAGCCGCCTTGATGTCGGTCTTGGTGTCGTTGTCACGCACACGGATGTATATGGTGGCTTTCTTCTTGGCAGTGCCAGTCTGCCTTACAAATGCTGTTACGTTCATAGTATGTATATATCTAATGATTATATATAAGGTGGTGAAATCATTCCTCCAACATTCCAATCAACTCACGTTTCATGGTGTCGTCTATGGTGCGGTAACGCTGGAAAGCACGGCTCTGTGGCGAGTGTCCTGTGAGGGATGAAACCAAAGCCTGGTCTTTGACTTTTGCATATAGGTTGCCTATAAAGGTCTTGCGTGCCGTATGGGAGGTTGCCACATCGCAGAGCATCTTCTGTTCGGGTTGTCTGGTCAAGGGGTTGAGTACAGTGACCATACGGTGTATGCCTGCGAAGTCAAGCACAAACTTGATGTACATATTATATTGTGCCTCGCATATGACAGGGAATAGACGTGGCGAGACATGGCTGTATCTTGCCAGTATTTCCTTGGCGGTGTCGCACAGAGGCACACGCACAAGCTCTGTATTTCCCTTGTTCAGGTTCTTGCCCGGAATGTACTCCAGCCATCCGTCAATGATGTTGTTGCGTGTCAGGCTGAACAGGTCGCCCATCCTGCAACCGACAAGGCACTGAAATACAAACATGTCCTTTACAAGGGCTGCATGGTAGCTGCGTCCGTACTGGCACTGATAGACTTGGTTGCGCTCCTCGATGGTCAGATAGTAGGCATCGCCATAGACATGACCGTGGGTCTGCACCTGCCGGAAAGACACATTATCAGAGTAGCCCTTTTTGACACACCAGTTGAGAAATGCTTTCAAACGTAGTCCACCGCTAAAGGAAGAGTTCTTGGAAGAGGGGCGCATGGTCGTATGGTACAACTCGAACTTGGCGAAGAAGTCGGGGTGCTTAACATATAGGTCGTATTCCTCTGTCACATATCTCATGTATTCCTCCAACTGTTCTGCTCCGAATGTAGAAACCTCATACCTGAAATGGGTATCACCTTCCATTTCCCTTTTCCATGCTTCCAGCCTTTTGAGACGGCTGAACACAGCCTTGATGCCGCTTGCGTTCTTGGTCTTGTACTCGGTCAGATACTGTTCCGCTCTGTCAAAGAATCCGTTTCCCCATTTGGCGGTGTCTTCCTTAGTGCTTTTCTCATCGATTTTTTGGTCGGGATGCAGAAAGGCATCAATGATGGCGGTCAGAACAGGACAGGTCACATCCTTGTCAACATGAGCCTCGACAAACGCAATCATGTCCTTCAAGGTTTTGTTGAACTTCTCTCTTACCTCATTAGGCACTTTCTTCGTGTTCTTGTAGCCGGGGATATTGCCATCCCAATAGATGGGGTCTATGTGCATAGATGTTGAAACCTTGATGTCCTTATCCCTGCCAAACATCACTCTGATATATACGAGTGAATTGCTTTTTCGTAGTGTAGCTGTAACCTTCATATTCCTTCATTTTTATCTGTTATTATTCAGTCTGTGGGTACAAAGTTAGTCATGTTCCGACAATTGTTCCCAAATAAATCAAACTTATTGCAAACCTGTTTAAGAAGTTTAAGATTTAGATTATACTCGTAAATTCTTCATTTGTAGTGTGTTTTGTTTAGTTTGATATTCATTTAATCATACTTAGCACGAGTATGATTTAGCCCAAAAGCGTTTTCCTCCGTCACTGTGGTAAGCGCGGTCGTTCCTGCCGAGTAGTCGCCGGCTGCGT
>URLQ01000114.1 GCA_900548745.1 uncultured Prevotella sp. | reverse complement strand
TCCGGAAAGAGTGATTTTCTCAGATTTTATGTTTACCTTTGCCACATGTCCAATTTTCCTTATTTAAGAACTATCAACTTTAACAAAAAACAATAAAATTATGAGTAAACGAATTTTTACGCTATTTTTCATGCTTGTGCTTGTGTCAGCAGGATTTGCCCAAAAGAAAGAAGTAAATTATGGACAAATATTATTGGATACAACAGAATTAAAAAAAAGTCTGACTTTAGTTGATGAAATTTATGCAGAACGTGGAGAGACTCGCTACGTTATTCCGTCTTTCGTTCCATTTAGAACAAGATTTAATTTTGGTTTTAGGGTAAATGACAGAAAATACTTTGATGGCTTAACTTTCTCAAAGGGACTTTATGAGAAAGCTATGGAAGGTGATGCTGTTGCACAATTAAAACTATATCTTTGTGGTAGCTTAGATTTTCTTTCTGAGGATACTGGCGTGAATGAATATGATATGTTGGCAGAAGCTGTCAAATCTGGAAATCCCGATGCCAAATACATCAATGCGCGACTTCAATTAACATCAAGTAGAGAATTCAAAGAAGGTTTAAAAGAAATTAATAACCTTGCAGGAAATCTATATGGTCCTGCTTGCTATTATTTGTATGAAAAAGAACGTTCAAGTTGGAACGAAAAGTATCATAACCTTTGGAATGCATTACTGGCCAGATACCCCCAAGCCTACTATACGGCAGGCTGTATTGCTAATGATGATAATAAAGGCGCTATAGCCTTGTGGTTCTTTAATGAAGCTAAGAAACTTGGCTGGGATTTTACAGAAGATGAAGATGCGGCAAAAGCTCTTTCTCTTGCTCAATCATTGGCATGGTATAGGTCCTTCGATATAAAAGACAACGAAAAATGGTTTCGTAAATATAAATTTGAAGGTCTTGGCGGAAACGAAGTTGATGCAGACAATCTTTATAGCAGATTGGCAAGTGCGGATTCTACTTTCAAAAAGGAGAATAGAGAAATCTATGCAAATATTTTTGTGATGTATGTATCAGCACGAATTAGCAGCTTTTCCGAGATTAAGAGATATAAAGCTCTTAAAGAAATCGATCGGATGGCAAAGAATGGTAATATGTATGCCCAAGCATGTATCGGTGAATTGTATTATTCAGGAGATTATCCTAATATCATAGCGTACAATAGGTCTTTGGGCTTATCATTGATGGCATCCGCTGTAGATTATGGACTGACAGAAATTGCCAAAGATGTTGCTTCTAAGTATGAGGCTGAAGGTGACCAAGAAAAATATCTAAAATATCTTGCTATCTCTGATCCACAAAAGGTTGAAGAAATACGCAAAGAGAATGAAGAAAATGCTGACAGCCCAGAAGTTTTAAGAAAGCTTGCTGGCACTTGGAGACATGATGCCAATAGTTATCCTATCATTACATTTGATACACAAGGAAATTGTGTGCTGTCTTATGTGTGGAAGAAATCACAAAAAGTATATAACAATTGGATTGCCAAATATACAATAACACAAAAAGGTCATGCGACCTATAGGGCTGCCAAAAATGGTAAGATATATATTAAAAGTCTAAAATTTGACCCTCAAAGGCTTACTATTACCAACAGGAAACAGTTGCCACAGATTGTGATTAACGAAGTGAACAACAATGCTCTGAGATTCGCACCTGTACCTATTGAAACCCATTTGCAAAGTGGAGAGCTTAATAACAATACCCTCACACTTGGAGGTCTTGCACCTTTCAATCGCATAAAATAAGACACTTCATATAAGGAGGATGTGCCATATGTCCATGGTACACCCTCTTATTTTTTCAGTACCCCCCCCATGTTTTTTGAAAGAGCGTAATTATAGTTGGGTAGACAGGACAGCAGATGTTTGCTTAACGCCTTGCGCCATACTTCTTTGTGCCGGAGAACTTAGTTTCTGAAAGATTCTATATTTATGCATTTCAAGACGATTGTGAAACCCTTTGTTGATAGGCTGATTTTGTCTTGTTTTAGAAATTCGGTAACTTTCCAATAGAAAGTCCGTAACTTTCTCATAGAAATTCGGTAACTTTCTATGAGAAGTCTCCTGAGGCTTGTTTTTCTTATATGCATTTTTATGCAAAAGTGGATGCATGTTATACAAAAAGAACCTGTTTTGCAGGGTCAATCCTTATACTTTATGTTGTAGTCCGCATATTTCTATTGTGTATGTGCCGCTATATATTAGCCCCGTATATACTTGGCAATGAAAGAAGTGTTAGAGGAAAAACTCCCCTATGTCAATTCTTTTGGTGAAAAAGAAAATGATGAAGCCGAAGTACAATTATGTGGTATCTCTCCCGTTTTTGCTTTTCAGGTTATTGTTTTCATCCTGTTTTTATGTTGTAAAGCATAAAACAAGCGAAGCTTTTGGATATATGTTTAAAAATAATTCATATTTTTCTGTTTTTCTTTTTAATTTTTTATAATTTTGTATTCGATTTGTACTTTACATCCACGATTACAGTATAATCTTAGTGCTGAAGTCTGTCCGTGATAATGGCGACTGGCTGAGGCAGGACATAAGAAAAACGTTGTTGACGCTTGGCCTTTTGCATCTGGTAATTAAGAAATGCAGACCCCATGTCGAGGTACCTTGCAACAATGGGCTTCACGTTTTCTGAAGTGCACATGTTCAATATCAATCTACAAACAAAACAGTCTGAACTGAAGCCATAAGACATATTAAAAGAAACAAATACTATGATTTCAGAGAGAAACAAAAAAACGAAAGTGACAAACGGCAGTCGCTTTTTCCGTAATGCTATTGTCCTGTTGGGAACATTTTCAATGTCGCTGATGCCCGTTTATTCATGTACGTCAGAGAGTGCAGGTAGTGTAGTATCGCAACAGTCCAAGAAACCCGTTGCCAAGAAGAAGCAGCCACAGCGTGCTGCGGTGAAGAAGAAGGTGACAATCAATCCAAAGAATGTCATGATGGTGAATGGAAAGAAAGTGTATTTCACTTTCAAGAAGAACGGTGTCTACTATAATTACCTTGATGCGAACAACAACATTGTCAAGACCAAACGTTCGGGTTGTTTCAGTACCGACGATGAAGTCCTGGACATCAGATGTTATAATGGTTTCGTCTATGTCATCCTGAATGCAGATTTGGAGTCGACAAGAGTTATGAGCCTTGATTTGCTAGAGCTTATTCCAGATCGTGATTATGCAGAAAAAGTGGCAGAAGGAAACGAGATGGAGTTTGACGATGTCAAGCATGTGGTTCGTATAAAGACCATAACGGGTCTTGCCGGAGAAACCGAGGCTGAAGGTTTCACCTTTGACGAAACCACATATAATATGTAGTAATCTATGGGACTGTTCGGCAAAGGAAAAGGTGGAGGGCTGATGAACGTCATCCGCTGTGACGAGAAAGAATACCTCGTGTGGAAATGGCGCCCACAGGGTCAGGACGTGAATACCACCTCTCGTGAGAATGCCATTCGTTATGGAAGCAGTCTCCGTGTGAAAGACGGTGAAGTGGCAGTCTTTGTGTACAGGCAGAAAGACGGTGTCATGCAGGATTTCATCGTAGGACCTTACGATGACACCATAAAGACAGCCAACTTCCCAGTCCTTTCGAGTATCGTGGGTATGGCTTTCGGTGGCGAGTCTCCTTTCCAGGCAGAGGTGTATTTCATCAATCTGCAGGGTGCCAATCAGGTAAGATTTGCCGTGCCGTATTTTGATGTTGCCGATCCCCGGCTTCCTGATTACCCTGTACCTGTGGCTGTGCGTGGCACCATGACGTTCGCACTTGAGGACTACAGAGGTTTTATAAAGCTCAATCGTCTTGCAGATTTCAGTCTTGATGAGTTTAAAAGGCAAATCAAGGATGTCCTGGTGCGCAAGATAAAAGGTCTGGTTTCCAATATTCCTTTAAAATTTGGTATGCCGGTAGTACAGATAGAACGCCAGATAGACGAGATAAGTGAATATCTTGAGGAGAATCTGAAAGAGAGGATAAGTGAGTTCGGTGTCAAGTTCAAGCACCTCGATGTAGGGGCGATAGAGATAGACAAGGAGTCGCCCACCTACTTGCAGGTGAAGGACCTTACCGGCGACATTACGGCAAGAACCATGCGTGCCCAGGCAGACCTCAACATACAGAACCTCAAAGACACCCAGGCTCTCAATATGGAGAACATGAGGGATACTATGAGAATACAGCGTGAGGAAGGACAGTATGCCCAGCATCTGCAGACCCAGCAAGGTAATCTTGGCGCATATTCTACAGGGCTTCAGGCTGATGTGCTGAAGACCGCCGCCCAGAATCTTGGAACGATGGGGACTATGAATATGGGTAACGCTGGCGACGGAACCGTTAATCCTGCCGGAATGATGACTGGCATGATGATGGGAGGAGCCATGGGTTCCCAGATGGCCGGCATGATGAATAATATGGGGCAGCAGATGCAGAATGCAATGAATACGCCTCCTCCGATGCCTGGTGTCCAGTATATGCTGGCTGTCAACGGGCAGCAGACGGGACCTTACGGCATGGCGCAGCTGCAACAGCTCGCACAGAGCGGACGGCTCACCAAGGAGACATACGTCTGGAAACAGGGAATGTCGCAATGGGAGCTGGCAGGTAATGTTCAGGAGTTGAGCGCATTGTTCGCCCCAGCCTGTCCGCCTCCTCCACCAGGAGGAATGCCTACACCGCCTCCCCCTCCTGTAAAATAGTTATTATTTTAAAGAATAGATTATGAACAACGACAGCTTCTTTTCCATAGACCGACTCGTGGAATTCGGTCTTGGCATGTCTATGGCGCAGCAGATGATGAACGTCATGAACGAGAGCATGAAGAATATGTATGTGCCTGGCTCTATCCAGACGATGCCCTCTTCCAGACCTGTTGCTACATGTTATGTGGCGATTGACGGTAAGTCCGTCGGTCCCTTGAGTGAAAGCGAGTTCTCCCAGATGGTTATGAACAAGGCTGTTACCAAGGATACATTGGCATGGATGCCTGGGATGCAGACTTGGCAGCCGGTGGAAAGAATTCCGGACTTGTTGAAAATCGTGGCTCTCACGCCACCGCCATTACCATAAATGAAAGATTATGAATCCGTATAATATAAAGGTGAACGCTGTGCTCGTAGCCATTTCTGTAGTCTTGTCGTGTCTGATAGGTTATCTTGCCTTCAGCATCGGCGAGGGAAGGGAAAATGATGTGCTCTGCGGAGTATTCAGCACGGTGTGTTTCATGGCAACAACAGTACCGATGGTAGGACTGCAGTATGGGCAGACAAGATTGGGCGTTAATGTAAGAGTAATGTCCTTCCTTTTCTTTGTCCTCTTTCTTGTCAGTCATTTCTGTTTCGCTGCCATCGGAATAAAGATGCCGTACTACATTATATTGAACGGCATTCTGCTTCTCGTTTATTGCGGTGTGCTGTATAAGATGCTACAGATAAATAAGATATAAAGATAAGTAATAATGGATACAACGGATTATAATTATGGTCAGTCTTCAAAGAACGGCAATGTTGTGAAGTGTCCAAGCTGCGGCGCACCGGTAAAGGTCGGCAGCCTTGTTTGTCCGGAGTGTGGCCATGAGTTCCGAAACGTTAAAGCCAATGCGACGGTAACTAAGTTTACCGAAGAGCTGAACAGCCTCAGACGGGCTGGAGGCGCCATGGGTTTTGTCCTGGATGCCGTGGGTGACAAACGGAGAGTTGTTTTTATCGAAGACTATCCGATACCGGATTCACTTGATGACGTTCTGGAACTAATGTTGCTTGCAAAATCCAATGCCGACAAAGACGGACTGCCTGAGCAACGGGCTTATTGGACAATGTTTTGTAGGTGTGTAGACAAAGTGAAGAACTCCGGAATGCAAAACGACCCTCGCTTTGCCCCCTTGCTCGAATTCTACAAGAAGAATGCGAAGAAGAAAAATGTGGGAGGTATGGTTACGCTGTTTTTCTTCCTCTTGTTCGTAATAGGATTTGTCTGTTGGCAGGTATACGGAATATACAGCCTGTCAAAATCGGAAGACAACATAAAACATGCGATAACGGCACAGCAAGACTCTCTGTTGACGGTAATAGATGGTCTGCCGGCACCAACCAAAGACAACTGTTCGGAGTGTGCCTATCGCATAACAAAGCTCTCATGGCGTCCTGTTGACTGCCGCTATGGCGGTAAGGATGAAGATGAAAAAGCTTTGATGGATATGCAGACTGCGGCAGAAAAAGCTGTCGCCAAAAAGAAAAATGCGTATATCCGTCTTCTGAACGGTCTTAAAGTGTTGGAACCGATACCTGTTGATGCAGATTGAAACATTGAATATAAGCGGTATGAGAATCTATAATAATGTTTCCATACCGCTTTTGTTGTCTTTCACAGTTAAGTAGGCTGCGGCTTGATTGTATTATGGCGGATGTGTCCTTTAAATATGAAACGGCTTAAAGATAGAAGGAAGTTGACAGGTTACTTCAAGGAAGTAGCCTGATTGCTTGAAGGAAGTTGACAGATTTCTCAAAAGCAGTATGCGGTAAAAGGATGGCTGATGTTAAAAAAAACATTATAAAATGCGTTTGTATACAATAAACCGTGAAATACTGCGTTATAACATCGTGTTTAAACGTTTATACATAATTCTATCACTGACCGTGCTCTTCGCTGCAGGAGCAAGAGCACAGTATGATGCATCGTTCAGCCACTATTGGGATCTGGAGCCGTATTTCAACCCCGCAGCAGTGGGAAAACAGCCAAAACTCAATGTCGTGGGTGCCTATGCCATCAGTATGGCTGGCTTCGAGAACAATCCGCGCACTATGTATGTCGGTGCCGATATGCCCTTCTATTTTATCGGAGCATATCATGGAGCTGGTGTGTCGTTACTCAACGACCAGATAGGACTCTTCACACACCAGCGCATAGCCCTGCAGTATGCCTACAAGCGCAGGCTCTTCGGAGGAACAATCAGCGTGGGAGCGCAGTTCGGATTCGTAAACGAACAGTTCGACGGCTCTAAGGTGGACCTCGGAGAGGCTGGCGACCCGGCATTTGCCACCAGCGACGTGAACGGCAACAGCATGGATCTGGCTGCCGGACTCTATTACACCCACGGTAGATGGTATGCTGGAATAAGTGCCCAGCACCTTACTTCGCCACTCGTGGAACTGGGCGAAACCAACGAATTGCAGATTGATCCTACATTTTATTTGACCGGAGGATACAATATTAAGCTAAGAAGTCCGTTTGTAACAATACCAACATCTGTGTTGGTGCGCACCGACGGAAAGGCATACCGTGCCGATGTTACCGCCAGGGTTGTCTACACCAACGACAAGAAGATGATGTATGCCGGAGTCTCCTATAGTCCCACAAACTCTGTGACGGCAGTGATAGGAGGCATGTTCCACGGCATAAACCTGAGCTACAGTTATGAGATGTATACCTCAGCGCTGAGCATAGGAAACGGCAGCCACGAGCTGACTGTAGGATATCAGACAAATCTGAATCTGTTCAAGAAAGGAAAGAATAAACATAAAAGCGTAAGAATATTATAATAATGAAGATGAGAAACAGCATTATAGCCCTTTGCGTGATGGTGACGACGCTGACAGGATGCTTCGGCGGAAAAATCAGTTCGTCGTCGGGACGCGGCGGCGAACTGACAGGAACAGGAGCCGGAAGAGGCTTCACTGAGCCTACGCCATACGGAATGACTCTCGTGAAACGAGGCTTCCTGAAGATGGGAATGGAAAAGCAGGATAGTCTGTGGGGAATTAAGACTCCCGTTAAGGAGGTCTCCGTAGACGGATTCTGGATGGATGATACCGAGGTGACGAACTCCGAATACAGACAGTTTGTATTCTGGGTCCGCGACTCCATACTCCGTACACGTCTTGCCGATCCGGCATACGGCGGCGACGAGTCATATATGATAACCGAAGACAAGAACGGAGACCCGGTGAAACCACACCTTAACTGGAAGAAGGCTCTGCCACGCAAGCCCAACGAAGACGAGCAGAGAGCCATCGAGAGTCTCTATGTGACGAACCCCGTGACGGGAGAGAAGACGCTCGACGCAAGCCAGATGAACTATCGTTACGAGATTTACGACTATGTAACGGCAGCCAAGCGTCGCAATCGTCTCAATCCGGCGGAGAGAAACCTCGATACCGACGTGCAGGTGAACCCCGACGAAGTGGTTATGATTTCGAAAGACACGGCATATATCGACGATGAGGGACGCATCGTGAGACAGACCATCAACCGTCAGCTCAGCGGACCGTGGGACTTCCTCAATACGTATATCGTAAATGTCTATCCCGACACCACATGCTGGGTTAACGACTTCCAGAATGCTGACAATGAAACATACATGAGGCTCTATTTCAGTAGCCCTACATATAATGACTACCCTGTGGTAGGAGTGACATGGGAGCAGGCAAACGCCTTCTGCGCATGGCGTACCGACTATCTGCTGAAGGGTCTCGGCGGCGCGGCACGTTACATCCAGCGCTATCGTCTGCCGACAGAGGCAGAGTGGGAATATGCCGCACGAGGAAAGGACGGAACAGAGTTCCCATGGGAGAACCAGGATGTGAAAAACGACCGAGGATGCTTCTATGCAAACTTCAAGCCCGACCGCGGAAACTATACACGTGACGGAAACCTCATAACGAGTCGTGTGGGAATATACTCCGCAAACTCAAACGGACTCTACGACATGGCTGGCAACGTGGCGGAATGGACAAGCACCATCTACACCGAAGCCGGAGTGACGGCAATGAATGATTTCAACCCCGAGCTCTCATACAACGCAGCCATCGAAGACCCTTACAAGATGAAGAAAAAGAGCGTCAGAGGCGGATCATGGAAAGACCCGGAGTCGTATATCCGTTCGGCATGGCGCACATGGGAATACCAGAACCAGCCACGCAGCTACATCGGATTCCGCTGCGTCAGAAGTCTGGCAAGCACATCAAGTACTAAACAAAAAGCAAGTAAGAAAAGAAAATGACAGAGTATAGCAAATATAACGTAATATACCGCTTGCAGAAGTGGTTGGACAGCGTTCCCGGACAGACGTTCATGAACTATGCCTACAGTTGGGGTGCAGCTGTCGTAATCCTCGGTACACTGTTCAAACTCACCCACCTGCCGGGAGCCAATGTCGCATTGTTCCTGGGTATGGGAACCGAGGTATTCGTGTTCTTCATATCAGCCTTCGACCGTCCGTTCGACAAGACCGCCGATGGTAAGGAACTTCCTACCCACGTCAATGCCGAAGAAGTGGAAGAAGAGTATGAGGAAGACATGGCAGAGCGTGAGGCGGAAGAAAGTGGACATACTGTTGCTCAGCCGGGTGTTGCCGGTGTGCAGGGTGGTGGCACTATAATAATAGGTGGCGGAATAGGTGCAGGAGTGCCGACTGGCAATGCCACAGATGCCGCAGGAACATTTGCTGCAGCGACCGAAGGTGCAGCCTCTGACGAAGCGACTGCTGC
>URLQ01000113.1 GCA_900548745.1 uncultured Prevotella sp. | reverse complement strand
TCGTTTCATATAAAAATGTTTATTTTTCTTTGTCACACTTGGCGTGAGAATTCAACACACGAGTGAAGAACACAGAATGGTGAATAAGAAATACAAAATAGAACGACATGAATACCGCGCAGTAAGGGAGCATCGCATCGCGTCCTTCTGCAAGATAGCACCCTGTGAGGGTGAGCAAGGCGAGGAGCATGCGTATGCCGGTTGCTGCGGTGAAGAAATTGTGCAGATTCTCGATGTCGTGCTGTGCTACACAGCGCAATACCAAAGCCTCTACGATGCAGACAGTCAGAGAGAAGATGTCGGTCACGATCATTGGCACGATCAAGTTCCACTCCGGAACCCACATGGAAAGAGCTACGACTATAAGCGAAAGGACTACTGTTGTCAGCACTCCCTGCACGGCATAACGCCGACATGCTTTTTCCACAATTCTTGTATTCAACATATATTATGTAAGCTTTTATTAAAGTTCAACACAAATATTTACTTTATTCTTCTGTACTTCCACGAAACCCATCGAGACGTCGAGCTCGTGTGTTCCTTCTGAATCGTGATATATCACCCGCCCTTTCTCAAGTGTGGAAATGATGGGAGCGTGGTTTACAAGAATCTCGAACTGTCCAACGGTGCCGGGCACGACGACTCTATCCACCTGTCCCTCATACTCCACTTTTTCGGGAGAGACTATTTTCAATTCTAAACCCATATTGCAACGTTTTAGCCTTTAGCCCTTAGCGGCCTCAAGCAGTTTCTTACCCTTCTCTATGGCGTCTTCGATGGTTCCAACATTGAGGAATGCCTGCTCTGGCAGGTCGTCTACCTTTCCGTCGAGAATCATGTTGAAGCCCTTGATAGTTTCTTCGATAGGAACCATAATGCCTGGTATGCCGGTAAACTGCTCGGCAACGGTGAACGGCTGGGAGAGGAAACGCTGTACTCGACGTGCACGGTTTACGGTGAGCTTGTCTTCGTCAGACAACTCGTCCATACCGAGGATGGCGATGATGTCCTGAAGTTCCTTGTAGCGTTGCAGGATTTCCTTTACACGCTGTGCACACTCGTAATGCTCCTTGCCCACAATCAGCGGGTCGAGAATACGGCTGGTTGAACCCAGCGGGTCAACAGCCGGATAGATTCCGAGCTCTGCAATCTTACGGCTAAGCTCTGTCGTGGCGTCGAGGTGGGTGAAGGTTGTGGCTGGAGCCGGGTCGGTAAGGTCATCGGCAGGCACGTAAACTGCCTGTACTGACGTAATAGAACCTTTCTTTGTTGAAGTGATTCGCTCCTGCATGGTTCCCATCTCACTTGCCAATGTAGGCTGGTAACCTACGGCAGACGGCATACGGCCGAGAAGCGCTGAAACCTCTGAACCTGCCTGAGTGAAACGGAAGATGTTGTCGATGAAGAACATAATATCAGCAGCTTCACCGTCCTTGCCTCCGTGATCGCGGAACTCCTCAGCAACAGTAAGTCCAGAGAGTGCCACAGAAGCACGTGCGCCTGGTGGCTCGTTCATCTGTCCGTAAACGAGGGTTGCCTGGCTCTTCTGCAGCTCTTCCTTGTCGATAAGACTGAGGTCCCATTTGCCCTCTTCCATTGCCTCCTTGAACTTCTCGCCATAGCGGATTACGCCTGACTCGAGCATGTCTCGTATAAGGTCGTTACCCTCACGTGTACGCTCTCCTACTCCGGCAAATACCGAGTATCCGTTGTGTCCCTTTGCAATGTTATTGATAAGCTCCATGATAAGCACGGTCTTTCCTACTCCGGCACCACCGAAGAGTCCGATCTTACCACCTTTCATATAAGGTTCCAGAAGGTCGATGACCTTGATTCCCGTGGCGAGCATCTCTTTCTGTGTGGAGAGTTCCTCAAACTTAGGTGCCTCGCGGTGTATCGGATAAGCGCCTTTCATGTCGAGGGGTTCCATACCATCAATAGGCTGTCCGATGACGTTCATCATACGGCCCTTAATCTGCTCACCGGCCGGCATAAGGATTGGCGAACCTGTGGAAACCACTTCGAGTCCTCTCTGCAAGCCATCTGTATTGTCCATAGCCACTGTGCGCACAGTGTCTTCTCCGATGTGCTGCTGAACCTCAACAATGAGTTCGCGGCCATCGGTACGCTTCACTTTCAACGCATCGTGGATTTTTGGCAACACCTTCTCAGCGCTCTCGCCCTTGGTATCGAAATATACGTCGATTACCGGGCCTACAATCTGAGAAATACGACCAATTATTTGTGACATATCTTTTATGTTTTTTAAATATTAAATCTACACTTTCAACTGAATGCACGGAAGTTAACCATAGACTGCTCTATATAGGAAGATAATCATTGATTTGTTCTTTCAACAGAATTTATCATAGATGTTCTTTCACGGAGTTAATCATAGATCGCTCTTTCATGTTTATCAGATTCTTCTTGAGGCTTTATATCTGCCTTTGCTTTTCGGACTTTACAAAAACGAGTGCTTGAGGCACCTTGTTTCTTAAATCCGATGCAAAAATAACAAATATATTTAATCCTTCAATATTTTAACGCAATAATTATCATTATATTTTCCTATTTGTGCTACTTTTCAAGATTATTTTCCATAAAACAACCTTTTAGGAGGCTTATTGCAGTAAAAAATATTGAAGGATTAAGACTCTCGTCCTATATAGACAACAACTATATTAGATGCTCAGTTCATCGAGTACGGTGATGAGTTTCTTGTCAAACGGTTTGTCTGAACGTATGGCATCGGTGAACGGTACATAGACAATCTCGTTGTTTCTCACACCTACCATCAGGTTTCTCTGTCCCTGCATGATTGCTTCTATTGCTCCCACACCTGTGCGGCTTGCCAGGATGCGGTCGTGTGCCGAAGGACTTCCTCCGCGCTGCAGGTGTCCGAGGATTGAGACGCGTACGTTGTAGTCTGGGAACTCCTTGCGTACACGGTCAGCATAGTAGAGGGCGCCGCACTTTGGGCTTTCGCTGACGATGACGATACTGCTTCGCTTACTCTTGCGTATTCCACGCTCCATGAAGCGTGTCAACTGGTCGACGTCGGTGGAGTCTTCCGGTATGATGGCTGCTTCAGCACCGCTGGCAATGGCACTGTTCTGGGCAAGGAAGCCTGCGTCGCGTCCCATCACTTCAATAAAGAATATTCGCTCGTGACTTACAGCCGTGTCACGAATACGGTCTACACACTCTACGATGGTGTTCAGTGTGGTATCGTAACCAATGGTGGAGTCTGTGCCGTAGAGGTCGTTGTCGATGGTTCCAGGCAGACCGATGCAGCATACGTCGTGCTCTTCGGCAAAGAGTCTGGCACCTGTCAACGAGCCGTTACCTCCAATTACGACAAGGGCATCGATTTTGTTAGCCACCATGTTCTCGTAGGCTTTCTTCCTTCCTTCAACAGTTTCGAAATCCTTGCTTCTTGCCGTACGCAGGATTGTACCTCCACGGTTGATGATTCCGCTTACATTCTCTGTAGTAAAATCTTTGATTTCATTGTTAATAAGTCCGTCGTATCCCCTGAAAATACCTTTAATTTTGAAGCCGTTACTTATTCCGGCACGGGTTACCGCACGAATAGCGGCATTCATTCCTGGAGCGTCACCTCCTGAGGTGAGTACACCAATTGTCTTAATTTTCATACTTAATCGTTATACCTATTAAATATATTCTATAATAATTGCAATATTCTATACAATAGAGTAATTCACTTTATCATGACTGTGCCGTCATTGCCCACATCACGATGAGTCCCAAGACCCACGCTACGACGGACATCAGACCGGCATTCTTGAAATACCATCCCACATGGATGCGCTCCATCTTCATCAGCGCAAGTCCGCTGAGCGAACCAAGGAGCAGGAAGTTTCCTCCCATGGCGGAACTGTAGGCAAGTATCTTCCAATACATTCCGTTACGAGTGAAGTTCTGCAAATAGTCGGCATCGAGCGACATTGTCAGATGCCCCATATCCACAATGCCATGGAGCGAGATGAAGCTTATCGCCGTGGCAAAGGTGTCGAGCACGGAGCTGCACAAACCGGAGAGTCCGGCAAGAATCCATACGTTGTGTATGTCTCTGTCACACCAGGAAGTGAGGTTCGTCATCAGTCCGGACTCCACTGCCACTCCCATGGCGAGCATCATGCCGAGCACGAAGAGCACCATCTGTATGACTCCATACTGCAGGACTCTTGGCACGCGACGGTTTATCATCTTGTCGACATCCATCAGCTTGCGGTTGAATATTTCGTTCACCACCCACAGCAGCGAAAGTACACAAAGTGCTCCGAGGAAGGGGCTGAGTTTCGTTATATTATGGAAGGTAGGAATAAACCACAGTCCACCGATACCTACAAAGAGCATAAGCATTCTCTGCCAGCGGTTCAGGTTGGTGTCGTCACCTCTGTATGGCAGGGCAAAACCCTGAGTCTCCACTCTCTCCGGCAACATTCTGCCAAGCCACCACACGGGCAGCACACAGGAGAGGATGCACGGCACGGCAAGACAGGTGGAGAAGTTGGAAGCATCCACTGCCCCCATGTTCCAGAGCACCAGTCCTATAGGGTCTCCAATGACGGTCAGTGCACCTCCGCAGTTTGCCGCCAACACGATGGCACTTCCGTAGACCATCCTCTGTCTTCTGTTCGCCACTATCTTGTGCATGATGACAAGCATCATGGTTGTTGTTGTAAGATTGTCGAGGTTGGCGGAGATGATGAAGGTAATGATTGTAATGACCCACAGCATCTTCTTGCTGCTCCTTGTGCGCAGTATCTCTGTCACAAAGTCGAAGCACCCGTTGTTGTTCAGGATTTCCACTATCGTCATTGTGGCAAGCAGGAAGAGACATATTTCCGCTCCTTTACCCACATAACCGAGAAAGACGTGTTGTGAGATGAAATATTTAACGTTCTCCGCATTCGGCTGTGCTCCCCCAAGGAAGTTAAAATATTCTTTTGGATGCATGGCCCAAACAAAATCTGCTCCATAGCAAATATATAGAACCCAACCGACTGCTCCGGCAAACATCGCCACAGCAGCTCTGTTTACCTTCGTCAATTGTCCTGTTGCTATCAGGATGTAACACATTAATAATATAAATAATATTACAAGGGCCATAAATGAACTTCTTAAATATTCAGCGGCAAAATTACGAAAAATTATTTAATGACAAAGTAAATGCTTACATATTTTATTAGGTTTAACGTCATTTTAAAATGTGCTTTGATTCTTATCAAGTAAAAAAACGAGAAACTGTCAGATAGGGTTGACAGAATGTCATAAAGAGACAATAAAATATTAATCAAGCAACAAGCATAACAACAACACATTTTCAACTAAGCATAACAACATTCAAGCTACTAAGCAAACAAATGTTAACCATAAAATCTCATATCGAAGAAAGTATGTTATTTCTCTATTAACGCCTATCTTATGTCTATTTCATTTTGAGACATGCGTACATTATTATTATATTTGCAACCGAATCAATAATAAAACAAATATGAACAGATTGCTTATTTCTATGTTTTTGGCAACTTTCTCGACAAACGCCTTTTGCCAGTCTGCCCACCAGTGGACACTTCAGAAGTGCATAGACTATGCCATTGCCAACAACATTTCACTGAAAAAAAAATCACTCACCATGCAGAGTGCCACCGAAGACGTGAAACAGGCAAAGGCAGAGCTACTGCCATCGCTGAATGCCTCCACGACTCAATCACTTAGTTTCCGTCCGTGGCCCAACGAAACAACGAGCATGGTAAGCAACGGTACAGTGCAACATAGCGTGGACAAATGGTCATACAACGGCACCTACGGAATCAACGCCAACTGGACAGTATGGAACGGAAACAAGAACCACAACACACTGAAGCTCAACAAGCTTACAGCCGAGCAAGCTGTCAGCGATTCTGCCATTACTGCAAAATCCATAGAGGAGCAGATTACACAGCTCTATGTGCAGATTCTATATACAGCAGAGGCCATAAAAGTAAACAAATACTCCTACGAAACAAGCCTTGCCAATGAAAAACGCGGCGAGGAGATGGTGAAGGTGGGAAAGATGTCGAAAGCCGATCTTGCACAGCTCTCTGCACAGACGGCTACAGACAAATACGGCATAGTGGAGACGGAGAGCAATCTTGCAAAATACAAGTCGCAACTGAAACAGCTACTCGAGATAACCGGCGAGACACCGTTCAACGTGGCTGTGCCAGCATCATCAGACTCGGAGGCAACAGCATCTATACCCGGACTCACGGCAGTCTACGACAACGCCATAACAAACAGACCGGAGATAGTATACAGCCAGCTTGGCATAAAGCAGAGCAACCTTAACATCGCCATAGCAAAGGCAGGATGGATGCCTACGGTGAGCATTACGGGCTCCGCCATGACAAGTTCTTCGTCGATGAACGACAACTCATGGGGCAACCAGATAAAGACAAACTTCGACATAGGCATAGGAGCCACACTTAGCGTGCCCATCTGCGACCAGCGACAAACAAAAACTGCCGTCAACAAGGCAAAAATACAACGCGAGAACGCAATTCTCGAACTTGAAGATATGAAAAAGCAAATATGGAACACCGTTGAGAGCTATTGGATTGATGCCAACAACAACCAACAGAAGTTCATCGCCGCAAAAGCAAGCGTAGAAAGCGCCGAAGCAAGCTACACTCTGATGAGTGAGCAATTCAAGATGGGACTCAAGAACATTGTGGAACTTATGAACAGCAAGTCGAACCTGCTGAAAGCACAACAGGATATGCTGCAGAGCAAATACATGACAATCCTGTCTAAGGAAATGCTGAACCTATATAATAAATAAGTTTAAAATTCGCACAGAATCACAATAAAAACAAAATTACCGAATTATAATAAAAGGATTTGAGAATATGAAAAAGCCAAGTAAAATATGGATTGGAGCAGGTATCGTTGCCGTAGTGGCACTCGCCTCGTGGCTGCTCTCTGGAAGTAAAAAAGAGCAGCAGATTACCTTCGACACTGCAAAAGTGCAGCCTGCCAACATTAAAAACAGCGTCACGGCAACGGGTAGCGTTGAACCTGTAACATCTGTCACAGTGGGTACTCAGGTGTCCGGAATCATCTCAAAACTCTATGTAGACTATAACACAGTGGTAAAGAAAGGACAGGTAATCGCCGAGCTCGACAAGACCAACCTCATAAGCGAACTCAACACCGCCAAGGCAAACTTATCGAGCGCACAGAGCACTCTTAGCTACGAGTCGGCAAACTTCAAGCGCTACGCCACCTTATATAAAAAAGGACTGGTAAGCGCCGACGAATACGACACCGCGAAACTCGACTACGAGAAGGCGAAGGAGAGCGTTGCCTCTTCAAGAGAGATGGTGCAGAAGGCACAGACCAACCTCAACTACGCTATCATCACCTCACCTATCGACGGAGTGGTTATTTCAAAATCCGTAGAGGAAGGACAGACCGTGGCTGCCAGCTACGCCACACCAGAACTCTTCACCATTGCCAAAGACCTGAAGGACATGCAGGTTGTGGCTGACGTGGACGAGGCTGACATAGGCGACGTGAAGGAGGGCGAGAGGGTGTCATTCACCGTCGACGCCTATCCAAACGACACCTTCGAGGGCGTGGTAAAGCAGGTGCGCCAGGAGGCTACCACGACAAACAACGTGGTGACTTACGAAGTGGTGATAAGCGCACCAAACAGCGAGCTAAAGCTCAAACCTGGACTTACTGCCAATGTCACCATATACACAGCCGAACGACAGAACGTGATGAGCGTGCCAACAAAAGCGCTGCGTTTCACTCCTACACAAGACCTTATCAAAGGTGCTAAAATCATCGACTGCAAGGGCAAGAACAAAGTGTGGACACGCGAAGGTAACACATTCAAGGCACACGCCGTACAAATTGGCATGAGTGACGGCATGAACACTGAAATCCTCGGCGGAATAAAGCGCGGAATGGAAGTCGTGACAGATGCAAAGGCTCTCACCGACGAAGAACAGTCTGATGCGGCACAACAGCAGGGTGAGAGTAGTCCGTTCGCTCCAAAAGGACCGAGAGGCAACAAGAAGAAGTAAGAAAACATGTTGACGTGTTGACAAAAACCACCAACGGAATGGAAAGCAAGAAAGTAGTAATAGAACTGCAAAACGTAAAGCGCGAGTTCCTCGTCGGCGACGAGATGGTACACGCTCTGCGTGGAGTATCGTTCAAGATATTTGAGGGGGAGTTCGTAACCATCATGGGAAAATCGGGCTCCGGAAAGTCCACGCTCCTCAACCAACTCGGATGCCTCGACACACCGTCAAGCGGAGAATACCTCCTCGACGGCGTCTCTGTCAGGACCATGTCAAAGCCGCAGCGCGCCGTGCTGAGAAACCGCAAGATAGGATTCATCTTCCAGAACTATAACCTTCTGCCGAAGACTACCAGCATAGAAAATGTAGAACTGCCGCTGATGTACAACACCGCCGTCTCTGCAAAGGAACGTCAGGAGCGAGCCATAGAAGCTCTGAAGGCCGTAGGACTGGGCGACCGTCTCTACCACAAGTCAAACCAAATGTCGGGCGGACAGATGCAACGTGTGGCAATAGCCCGCGCTCTGGTAAACAACCCTGCCGTAATACTCGCCGACGAGGCAACGGGAAACCTCGACACCCGCACATCGTTCGAAATTCTCGTGCTCTTCCAGAAGCTCTATGCCGCAGGCAGAACGATAATCTTCGTGACCCACAACCCAGACCTCGCCAACTATTCCAGCCGTAACATCATGCTGCGCGACGGAAAGGTGATAAGCGACGAATACAATAATAATATACTGTCGGCAGCCGAAGCTCTGGCCGCACTGCCGCCAAGTACCGACGAATAACATCCAGCAATCATGAACTATAGTAATCTTTTTAAGATAGCCCTTAGGGCAATAGCCGCCAACAAGATGCGCTCCTTCCTGACCGCCCTCGGCATAATCATCGGCGTAGCATCAGTCATCGCAATGCTTGCCATCGGACAGGGCTCGAAGAAGAGTATACAGGAGAACATAGCACAGATGGGCTCAAACATGATAATGATAAACCCTGGCGCCGACAGAGGACCGGGAGGCGTGAGACAGGACGCATCGTCGATGGAAACGCTGAAGCTCACCGACTACCAGTCGCTGAAGGACGAGTGCAACTACATCTCCGCCATCAGCCCCGTGGTGAACAAGAGCGGACAGTTTATCTACG
Source organism: uncultured Prevotella sp. (assembly GCA_900548745.1). Lineage (GTDB taxonomy): Bacteria > Bacteroidota > Bacteroidia > Bacteroidales > Bacteroidaceae > Prevotella. The sequence goes on along the minus strand of URLQ01000113.1, from coordinate 346 downwards.
GCAACAACAACGCCCCCTCCACCATCTACGGCGTAAACACCGACTACCTCACCATACGCCAGCTCAGCGTTGATGACGGAGAGATGTTCACCGACGAGGACATCAAGGCAAGTGCCAAGGTGTGCGTACTCGGACAAACCGTGGTAGACAACCTCTTCCCAGACGGCAGCGACCCCATCGGCAGAGTGGTACGCTTCAACAGCATACCTTTTCGCGTCATTGGAGTACTGAAGAAGAAAGGCTACAACACGATGGGCATGGACCAGGACGACCTTGTGTTGGCTCCCTACACCTCCGTGATGAAGCGAATACTGGCACAAACCTATCTCGGCAGCATCAACTGCTC
>URLQ01000112.1 GCA_900548745.1 uncultured Prevotella sp. | reverse complement strand
CTCACGACAACCAATCTTTTATTAACCTTAATAATCTAATACCATGAAAAACACAATGCAAAGGTACAACAAATATTCGTACTTGCAAGTTTTTTCTTAATAAAAGTGTGTTTTTAAACACTATTTAAACTTATCTTCTTTCCATTTAAAAGATTTTTGCTTTTTGATAGCATTTAGCCGTAAATATTCCTCTTTCGTAAGCAAAGGAGAGTTTATAGATAGAGAAATAACAGGTTCGTTGTCTTCTACATGAAGATTTGCCGAAACCATTACGGGTTCTATCAGCTTCTTTACTTCGCGGAATTTCTCTGTGCTCATCGTGTCGGGACGCTCGGTAAGCATGTCGAGCATTAGTGGAGCATTGGTTAGGTCCGGCAGTCCGAAGCGCTCTTCGGTTTTCTTCCAGTCTGTAGAATAGAATGTTATGCGGCTCTCCATTGTGGGTGTGCCGAAGGACCTTACCATACATATCAGGTTGGTACTGTCTGTCTTTGGCAGTAGCATCAGCTGCATCTCGGTGGAAGGGTTCAGCTGCAGGCAAAGAAGGGTATCCGTGAGAGTCTTCACCAAGCTTTCCCCCTCAAGCAGGTTTTTTGTCTTGCTGTCATGGCTTATCTTGTACATGTCGATAATCTCGCTTCTGAGTTGCGAGTTGAAATATGGTAAGATGCTGTCGGGCATGGCTTTCCATGCGTCAGAGACCGTCATCTGCGCCATTGCCACTACGGAAAACATGCTGCAGACAAGTGTAATTATTGATTTCTTCATTGTTTTTTTTCTTTTCTTTGCCTGGCGGAATGATGCCCGTCCAGGTCTGTTGTTATGTTTAATCTTTGTGCAAATGTAACAATTAATAATCAAACTCTGATATTATATGATGCAAAAAATATGGCTCGTCCTGTATTTCCGGGTATGATGTGTACTGGTTTCTGGTTCGGGAGACATTAAAAAATAAAGTAAGCAACAAGTGCCTTGTTTATTCAGCTTACCCCTGTATCCTCAAACAACATCATAAGTTACGGACTTTCTATGTAAAAGTTACGGACTTTCTATGCAAAAGTTGCCGACTTTCTATGTGAAAGTTACCGACTTTCTATGCAAAAGTTACGGACTTTCTTGAAAGTGACAAATCTGTACCTTCCGGAATATTGACTCATGATTATCACTTGAAATGTTGGATGAACTCCTTTTTAAAAGGCAAATAATACGTTGTTTCTCTTGACTTGATGTGCATGTATCCAGGATAATTATAATTTCCCGGAATGCATGATGAACAAAATGTATGGCACGGAAGTAGATTTATGACTATAATAATATGTTTTGTTATTTAATTTTGTTATTTTTGCAGCCTGATTGGTATCCTAAATACATAAGGATGAAAGGAAACGCTTACAAATTGATGCAAAACAAATCACAGGACTGATGGATATAGCAATTATAAAATATGGTGCGGGAAACGTGAGAAGCGTTGTCAACGCTCTGAAAAGACTTGGGGCGGAACCCGTGCTGACTGACGACAAGGATATGATAGCCGGTGCCGACAGGGTGGTCTTTCCTGGGCAAGGAGAGGCGAGCTGTGCGATGAGATACCTTAGAGAGAAGAATCTCGACACCCTCATCCCGTCGCTCAGACAGCCAGTATTGGGCATCTGTATTGGGCAGCAGCTGATGTGCAGACATTCAGAAGAAGGAGAAACCGACTGCTTGGGTATTTTTGATGTTGACGTAAGAAGATTCCAACCGCTTTGCCATGAGGACAAAGTGCCCGTGATGGGATGGAATGAGATCCACGACACCAAGACGCCGCTGTTTGGCGGGCTCGACGGAGTGGGGCACTACGTGTATTTCATACATAGCTATTATGTGCCGCTATGCAAGGAGACCATCGCCGTGGCAGACTATATCCATCCTTACAGCGCGGCTATACACAAGGACAACTTCTTCGCCACACAGTTCCATCCCGAGAAGAGCGGAAGTGTGGGGGAGAGAATATTGAAGAATTTCCTGAACCTTAGTGATAAGTAAATTCGTTTTCTATATATGATTGAGATTATTCCTGCAATAGATATAATAGGTGGAAAATGCGTGCGTCTGACGAAAGGTGACTATGACAAGCAGCGCACGTATGCTGACAATCCGGCGGAGATGGCTGCCGAACTGGAGAGCCTTGGGGCAAGAAGGCTGCATGTGGTGGACCTCGACGGTGCAAAATCCAGACACATCGTAAATACGTCGACTCTGGAACAGATAACCGGACGGACAAACCTTGTTGTGGACTTCGGCGGAGGCATCAAGTCGGAAGATGATATAGAGCGGGCTTTCCGCTTCGGAGCATCAATGGTGACGGTGGGGTCTGTCGCCGTTGCAGACAAAGCGCTGATGCAGCGGTGGATAGACACCTATGGGGCTGAAAGGATTATACTTGGGGCTGATGTGAGAGACGGAAGGATAAGTGTGAACGGATGGAAGGAAGACAGCCAGGAAGAGATTGCCGACTTTCTTGAATACTATATTAATAAAGGTGTAACCAAAGTCCTCTGTACCGACATCTCACGAGACGGAACGCTCGAAGGACCGTCATTGGAACTGTACAGAAAGATTCTTCGGCGTTTCCCTGACCTGTATCTTATAGCCAGCGGAGGAGTGTCGGGTGTCGGCGACATACGGGAGCTTGACAGCGCCGGAGTGCCGGCGGTGGTCTTCGGAAAGGCTTTCTACGAGGGCAGGATATCAAAGGAAGAGTTCTGGAACTTGTTTAACCAGACTAAAACATTCTAAGCAATGGCAAATAAACTGGCTAAGAGAATAATACCATGCCTTGACGTGAAGAACGGAGAGACGGTAAAAGGCACCAACTTCGTTAATCTACGTAGTGCCGGCGACCCCGTGGAGCTTGCCAAGGCATATAGCGACGCAGGGGCAGACGAACTTGTGTTTCTCGACATAACGGCAAGCGTGGAAGGCAGAAAGACATTTGCCGATATGGTGGAACGTGTGGCAAGGGAGATAAACATACCGTTTACCGTCGGCGGAGGCATAAACTCCATAGCTGACGTGGAGAAGCTACTTTATGCAGGAGCAGACAAGGTCAGCGTGAATAGTGCGGCGCTGCGCCGTCCGGAACTTATCAGCGATATAACCGGAAGGTTCGGCTCGCAGGTCTGTGTGTGCGCCATAGATGCAAGACTCGATGCCGACGGCTGTCATTGCTATCTGAACGGAGGAAGGGTAAGGACGGAAAAGAAACTCTTCGAGTGGGCTCACGAGGCGGAAGACCGTGGGGCAGGGGAGATTCTCTTTACGAGCATGAACCACGACGGCACGAAGAATGGTTTTGCCAACGAAGCCCTTAACGAGTTGTCAGCCAGACTTCATATCCCTGTCATAGCCAGTGGCGGCGCCGGATGCATGGAGCACTTTCTGGATGTGTTTACAAAAGGAAATGCCGATGCGGCATTGGCAGCAAGCGTGTTCCACTTCGGAGAGATAGAAATACCACAGCTGAAAGACTTCCTCAAAAAGAACGGCGTGAGAGTAAGGATTACGGAAAGAGCAGGAGAATGAGCAACATGAAGAATAAGAGGGATGACAAAATAGTGTTAATATCCTTCTTTTTGTAAGGTTGACAATACAAATGTACTAAAATAAAGTCCTAAAACTCTTCTTGAGTCAGAAAAAACCTTGTTTTTTTGTTGTATATAAGAAAAAACACTAACTTTGTATCTGAAAATCAGCATGCTTGTGGTATGAACAGCATTTCAATGTTGCAATACTGCAGTTTGCTGGTGCTTGTTAGTGCAAGAATACTTGTGTAAAACATAAACTTATATATATAATAACTACACGCTATGTCAAATAACAAAGAAAAACTCTTCAGTGAGTTTAAGGCGCCTACGCGCCAAGAGTGGCTTGACAAGATTGAAAAAGATCTTAAGGGAGCCGACTTCAACAAACGTCTTGTTTGGCGTACTAACGAGGGTTTCAACGTTCAGCCTTTCTATCTGAAAGAAGATGTTGAAAAACTAAAGACTCCTGAATCTCTTCCAGGAGAATTCCCATTCGTAAGAGGTAACAAGAAGAACAGCAACGAATGGTATGTAAGACAGGAAATCGAGGTTACAGATGCCAAGGAGGCTAATGCTAAGGCATTGGACATCCTGAACAGAGGCGTTGATTCCCTGAGCTTCCACATTCACGGAAAAGACATCTCAAAGGAGTTCGTAGAGACTCTGCTTCAGGGCATTGAGTGCGAAATCGTGGAGCTTAACTTCAACACATGCAAGCGCAGCACTCTCAAACTTGCAGAGATTCTGAAGGCATACTTCGAGCAGAAGGGATACGACAAGAAGAAAATCACAGGCTCTTTCGACTGGGACCCAATGGAGAAGATGCTCCGCAAGGGTAACGACCTCACAGCCGTATTGCCGATAGCAAAGGATCTGGTAGAGGCAATGAAGGAATATCCTAACTTCCGCACAGTTGCCGTAAATGCTGTTTCATTGAACAACAGCGGTGCTTATATCGTACAGGAATTGGGTTACGCCCTCGCTTGGGGTAACGAATATATGAACCAGCTCGTAGAGGCTGGCATTGATGCAGACACAGCAGCAAACAACATCAAGTTCAACCTTGGTATTTCCGAGAACTTCTTCATGGAAATGGCTAAGTTCCGTGCTGCCCGTATGCTTTGGGCTGAAATCGTCAAGCAGTATGCTCCAAAGGAAGATGCATCATGCATGATGTGCGTAAATGCCGCAACATCAAAGTATAACATGACTTTGTTTGACAGCTACGTTAACCTCCTCCGTTCACAGACAGAGGCTATGAGTGCAGCCCTCGCAGGTGTTCACTCTATTCAGGTTACTCCTTTCGACGCTGTATATGAGACTCCTAACGAGTTCTCTGAGCGTATAGCACGCAACCAGCAGTTGCTGCTCAAGGAAGAGAGTCATTTCGACAAGGTCGTTGATCCGGGTGCCGGCAGTTACTTCATCGAGGAACTTACAACTTCTCTCGCAAACGAGGGTTGGAAGATATTCCTTAATATTGAAGAGAACGGCGGTTTCCTTGAGGCTATCAAGAAAGGTATGGTACAGGATGATATCAACGCTACAAACCAGAAGCGTCATGATGCTGCTGCAAAGCGTAAGGAATTCATTCTCGGCACAAACCAGTTCCCTAACTTCACGGAGAAGAGTGAAGGCAAGCTTCCTCGCGAGTGCAAGTGCGGATGTGGAAACAAGGAAGAGAAAGTGTTCAAGGCAATCGAGACAACACGTCTGGCAGCCGACTTCGAAGACCTCCGTATCAAGGTTGAGAACTCCAAGAAGGTGCCGACAGCCTTTATGCTTACAATAGGTAATCTGGCTATGCGTCAGGCTCGTGCACAGTTCAGCTGTAACTTTCTCGCATGTGCAGGATACAAGGTTATGGACAACCTCGGCTTCAAGACAGTAGAGGAGGGTGTTGATGCAGCTCTGAAGGCTGGTGCCGACATCGTGGTATTGTGTTCAAGCGACGACGAGTATGCTGAGTATGCAGTTCCTGCATTCAAGTATCTCGACAACCGTGCAATGTTTGTTGTGGCTGGTGCTCCTGCATGTATGGAGGAACTCAAGGCTGCCGGCATAGAGAACTTCGTTCATGTAAAATGTAACGTGCTTGAGACATTGAAAGAGTATAACGAGAAACTGGGAATATAATTTATATGATTCTCCGTATTGAAACTCAAAAATAAATATCATCATGAGAAAGAATTTTAAAGATATAGATATATTTTCAGGAATTAAAGATGTTGACGGTGCGGCTTGGCAGAAAGACAACGGCATCAAGGCAAATTGGAAAACTCCTGAACACATTGAGGTAAAGCCTGTATATACGAAGGAAGACCTTGAGGGCATGGAGCATCTTGGCTATACAGCCGGTCTGGCACCTTTCCTGCGTGGTCCTTACAGTATGATGTACCCGTTCCGTCCTTGGACAATCCGTCAGTATGCCGGATTCTCTACAGCTGAGGAGAGTAACGCATTCTATCGCCGTAACCTTGCCAGCGGACAGAAGGGACTTTCTGTTGCATTCGACCTTCCTACACACCGTGGCTACGACCCGGACAATGCACGTGTAGTCGGCGATGTTGGTAAGGCTGGTGTGTCTATCTGTTCTGTTGAGAACATGAAAGTGCTCTTCGGTGGCATTCCATTGAACAAGATGTCTGTCTCTATGACAATGAACGGTGCCGTTCTTCCTATCATGGCATTCTACATCGTTGCCGGACTGGAGCAGGGCGCAAAGCTTGAGGAGATGGCAGGTACAATCCAGAACGACATTCTGAAGGAGTTCATGGTGCGTAACACATACATCTATCCGCCAGCATTCTCAATGCGTATCATCAGCGACATCTTCGGATATACTTCCAAGTTGATGCCAAAGTTCAACTCTATCTCTATCTCCGGCTACCACATGCAGGAGGCTGGTGCTACAGCAGACATCGAGTTGGCTTATACCATCGCCGACGGTCTTGAGTATGTTCGTGCCGGTGTGAACGCAGGTATCGACATCGATGCTTTCGCTCCTCGTCTGTCATTCTTCTGGGGAATCTCAATGAACCACTTCATGGAGGTTGCCAAGATGCGTGCAGCACGTATGCTTTGGGCAAAGGTCATCAAGCAGTTCAATCCGAAGAACGACAAGTCGCTCATGCTGCGTACCCACTCTCAGACTTCAGGTTGGTCGCTTACAGAGCAGGATCCGTTCAACAACGTAGGCCGTACATGTATCGAGGCTATGACAGCAGCCCTCGGTCATACTCAGTCCTTGCATACTAATGCTCTTGACGAGGCTATCGCATTGCCTACAGACTTCTCTGCACGTATTGCTCGTAACACCCAGATCTATATCCAGAACGAGACAAAGATCTGCAAGCATATCGACCCATGGGCAGGTTCATACTATGTAGAGAGCCTGACCAACGAACTTGCTCATAAGGCTTGGGAGCATATCCAGGAGATTGAGAAGCTCGGCGGTATGGCAAAGGCCATCGAGACAGGTGTGCCAAAGATGCGTATCGAAGAGGCTGCAGCCCGCACTCAGGCTCGTATCGACAGCGGTTCTCAGACTATCGTAGGTACAAACAAGTATCGCCTTGACCACGAGGATCCAATCGACATCCTTGAGGTTGACAACTCTGCAGTACGCAAACAGCAGGAGGAAGGCTTGGCTGAACTCCGTGCTCATCGCGACAACGAGAAGTGCAAGGAAGCTCTTGCTGCACTTACAGAGTGTGTTCGCACAGGTGAGGGTAACCTCCTTGAGAAGGCAGTAGAGTGTGCTAAGTTGCGCTGTACGCTTGGTGAGATTAGTGATGCCTGCGAGGAAATCGTAGGCAGATATAAGGCAGTAATTAGAACTATATCAGGAGTGTATTCATCAGAAAGTAAAACGGACAGCGACTTCAAGAAGGCTTGTGAGCTTACTGAGGAGTTTGCTAAGAAGGAAGGTCGTCGCCCACGTATCTTCGTAGCGAAGATGGGTCAGGACGGTCACGACCGTGGTGCCAAGGTAGTGGCAACAGGATATGCCGACTGTGGTTTCGACGTGGATATGGGACCATTGTTCCAGACTCCTGCAGAGGCTGCACGCGAGGCTGTAGAGAACGATGTTAACATCGTAGGTGCAAGTTCTCTTGCTGCCGGTCACAAGACTCTCATCCCTCAGCTTATCGAGGAGTTGAAGAAACTTGGCCGTGAGGACATCATGGTTATAGCTGGTGGTGTAATCCCAGCACAGGATTATGACTTCCTCTATAAGGCAGGTGTGGCTGCAATCTTCGGTCCTGGTACATCAGTAGCCAAGGCTGCATGCGAAATGATGGATATCTTACTTGACAAATAATAATAAGATTTTTCATTTGTACAGATTTTAATTGATTCCCATCGGTGTCGTGTCGAGAGATATGGCACCGATTTTCTGTATTCTGCCATGAGCAAAGCTGTCTGCTACTCTTGTTTACCTGTACAGCCATCCTGACATACAAGAAATTCCCCTTTTGTGTTAAATCTTTTTTAAAAGGCAATATACCTAAAAATGATTATTGCACGGAAGAAAAAAAATTATTTATTTTGCAGACGATTAATCATAAATAGGGAAAGATGAAAAGTCAAAAATTATATGAAGCGGATGATAAGCTCATCACGCTGATAAAAGACAACTACAACATACTACAGAGTCTTGGTAGTTTCGGCATCAACCTGGGCTTCGGCGACAAGACGGTGAGAGATGTCTGTGAGGCGCAAAACGTTGATACATACACGTTTCTCGCAATTGTGAACCTTGCCATCAACGGATACAAGAACTTTGATGACTATAGCCGTATATCAATCCCTACAGTAATGCATTATCTTCATGCAAGTCATGAATACTATCTCGACTTCCAGCTGCCATTCATACGCAAGGAGCTGACGGAAGCTCTCGACGAGAACGACAACCTCGCCCGTCTGATACTCAAATTATATGATGAATATGCAAGCGAGATAAACAAGCACATGAAGTATGAAGAGAAGTTCCTCTTCCCATACGTGGAGTCGCTGATGAAAGGCGAGCCGACAAAGAACTATGACATTGAGACCTTTTCCAAACACCATGGACAGACCGACCAGAAGCTTCGTGAGCTGAAGAACATCATCATCAAATATCTGCCAAGCGACGGACTTCACAATAATCAGCTCTCCGCCACGCTTTGCGATATATACAGCAACGAGGAATGGCTTGCCAAGCATGCTGAAGTGGAAGAGGAGATAATGATTCCTTCCATACGTCATCTTGAGCGCAGAAGCAGGCAGGACGATGTTTCGGCCAAGATATCCAACATGCTCAACCAGAATCCGAACGGCAATGAGACGTTGAGCGAAAGGGAGAAAGACGTTGTTATAAGCCTTGTGCAGGGAATGACAAACAAGGAGATTGCCGACCATTTGTGCATCTCTCCGAACACCGTAATCACACACAGGCGCAACATCGCCCGCAAGCTTCAGATACACACCCCTGCCGGTCTCACCATCTATGCCATAGTGAACAATCTCGTTGACATTTCATCTGTACAGATTTGATGATTGTTTGCCAAAGCAAATGATATATATATAATCCGCAACCTGAATATGATAAACATATTATAGGTTGCGGATTATATATATTTATAGCTCTCACTTCCATTTCTTATAAAGAGCAAAATCCAAGCAAGCAGTCATAAAAAAAAACGTAAATGTCCTAATGACCGATTTGGGATAATTACTTTCTATCCCATCACTACGTCAAGCACCATCATCAATACGAAACCGATAGCGAAGCCGATGGTGCTGAGATTGCTGTGCTGTCCGCTGGAAGCTTCTGGGATAATCTCTTCCACCACTACGTAGAGCATGGCACCTGCTGCAAAAGCGAGCATGTAGGGAAGGGCTGGCATCAGGAGTGAGGCAAGCAACAGAACGGCTATGGCTCCGATCGGTTCCACAACTCCGCTTAGCGAACCCAACACGAATGATTTCCATCTGCTGTTGCCTGCCGCACGCATCGGCATGGAGATAATGGCTCCTTCGGGGATGTTTTGTATGGCTATGCCCAATGATACGGAAATGGCAGCGGCTAAGGAGATATGCGAAGCTCCGTTTTCGGCTCCTGCAAACACCACGCCTACTGC
>URLQ01000111.1 GCA_900548745.1 uncultured Prevotella sp. | reverse complement strand
CAGTTGCCGTTGAGGGCGAGGGCGTGAAGCTCTCATGGACAGCCCCCGAGGAGATTGCCGACGGTGCGCCTGTTACCGAAAGCTTCGAGAAATACGACCCGTTCACATACCAGGCACTCTCGCCATGGACTCTCTACGACGGCGACAAGGCACAGACATACGGATTCGGCGGCGGAGCGACATTCCCGAACAACGGACAGCCATTTGCATACATCGTGTTCAACCCGACGGCAACAGACTGGGATGCCGAAGCACAGCAGGCGGACATGCTCGCACCACACACTGGAAAACAGTATCTCGCAAGCTTCAGCGCATACCAGAAGGCAAACGACGACTGGCTGATTTCGCCTGAGCTGCCAGGAACGGCACAGACAATATCGTTCTGGGTGAAGACAGAATCGAGCAACTACGGACTGGAGAACTACGAGGTGCTCTACTCATCGACCGACAAGAACATCAAGTCGTTCCAGCGCATCGGCGATGTGAGGGAAGCGCCGCAGACACAGTGGACGGAGGTCAACGTAGACCTACCAGAGGGCGCTAAGTATTTCGCTATCCGCTGCGTGTCAAACGACAAGTTCATGTTCATGCTCGACGACATCACATATATCGGCGTGAAAAACTACGATGCCACACCGCTTGCCTACAACATATACCGCGACAACAAGTTCGTGGCAAAGGTTGACGCCTCCAAGACCAGCTACACCGACATCGAGCAGATTCCGGTGGCTGAGCATACATACTTCGTCACGGTGGTCTACACACACGGCGAATCGGCGGCATCCAACAAGGTGACGCTCATGACAGCGGGCATCAATGGAATGCAGATTGCTGGCGGACTGGAAAATGCCGATATAAAGGTATACAGCGTAGATGGCAAGTTCGTAGCGGAAGGTAAAGGCGTGTTCAACATCCTACCAGCCGGAAAACTGTATGTCATCAAGGACAAGGCTACCGGCAACGTGGTGAATATCAAGAAATAAGATAATATTTCCGAATATCCTTAAGCTTAAAAAAGGTCATCCGATGGACGGGCAGAGATGCAAGAGAGCATCAAAGCACCGTTCACCGGATGTTTTTGTATGGTAGCCGTCAAATAAGAACAACCTCAAGTGTTTCTCTGGCTGATGAAAAACGGGTACGGATAGCAACAGTTGCACTCATAATAATGCTTCATCGAATATCCGATGAAGCATTGCTTCGCAACATGCGAAAGGATAATTATTGCTTTACAGAACAATAAATGAAGCCCTTTACTTGACCTATATTTATCGTTCTTCCTTTATATATTCAGTTATTTGTTTTTCCAAGAGAGAAAGATCACTTGTTATAACATCCCATACTACATTATTATCCACTTGAAAATACTCGTGAACAATATAATTTCGCATGCCATTTACCTGTTTCCACGGAGTGTTGGGATGTGCATCTCGAAATTCTTCAGTAAGCATATTAGAGGCTTCGCCAAGAATCTCGATATTTTTAACTACGGCATAGTACATCATATCATCAGCTATAAAATCATCAAAAGTCTTTCCTTGGGTGTAACGTTTGATTCTTTCTATAGCTTGAAGCATGTGTTCAAGTCGACTTTTATCTCTAATTCGTTCTCTCATACACTAAGATTTTATCTCGTTCAGCTGTCTCTTTAGCGAAAGGCAATAGTGTACCTTCTGATACCAAATCAACCTTTCTACCTAATAGTTCTTCTAAATCGCTCCACATTCCAAAGAATTTCAGACCTATTGGTTTACTTTTGTCTAAGGAGACAATAATATCAACATCACTATCTTGAGTTTCTTCTCCTCTTGAGAAAGAGCCGAACAACCATGCTTTCAGCACAGGTTGAGTACTGAAATACTTGCGTAGTAATTCTATAATGTCAGGATTTCTCATACGCAAATTGTTTTATTATATAATGATGTGGCAAATATACAAATAATTATCGAGATATTGATTCCCACATAGTTTGTTTTTCTAAAAAATAAGCAAAAGACATTTTATTGCAACTCACCCGGCATAGTCCTGTTGCGGACTATGCCGGGTGAAACATTCCTGTAAGTCATTCTGTATCTGACTTTATAGAACTACTTCCACATTATCTTGCGGCATGTACCGTCGGTATATTTCACGATATACATTCCGCCCTGGCGAGGAGCATCAACCCGCTGACCGCTTATGGTATATACCGACTCAACCTTCGTCTCCGGCAGACAAACAGCGCCGGCACTCTGTATGCCGTTGCCCTTGTCCTTATATTCCACACATGGAGCAATGGCAATAGAAGTAGGGTCGTCAGTATTCTCAAACCACTTGAAGGTGCCGAGTCCTGCACCCGTCTCGTCCTGGTCCTCCACAAGCTGCCATGCCGTGTTCTTGTTTCCTTCACCGCGACGCAGACAGAAGATGGAGATGTCGTCACTTGTATATGGGGCTTCGTCGAGCGAACCATTAGGGAACGGACCGACGACAACGAAGAAACCTTCGCCAGCCTTCAGATTCACCGTCTTGTCGAGAGTGAAATCAGTGGCGAGGAAGTCGTTGTCGATATACTTCAGGTCGCTTGCCTTAACGGAAGCAGAAGCAAGCACATCGCCCGGCTCACCATTCCCGGCAACGGCATTCACAGTAAGAGTAACAGGATAGTCGGCATCTATTGCAGTAACGGAAGCGAAGTATACAGAAACCTTGTCTATCGTGGCGTCTGCCAGAGGAGCCTTATATCTCTCAGCAAACTTATCAATGCCGAGCCAGTTGCTGCCGGCATAGTTGCCATACCAACCGAGAGTTATCTTCTCAAGATTCTTATTCTCCTCGCTACTGATATTCCATACATACTGCGCACCACCAGCCTGCACAGCATACTGCAGAACGTCGTTGCTCTGTCCGGCAGCATTCTTAGCCGTAAGACCTACGCTGACGGTGCCTTTCTTTATGAATGTCACCGTAGGATTCTGCTCGGTGCTTGTCTCTTTGTCGGCAAACTGGAACACCCAGTTCCACTCTGTTGGATTTCCAGTAGAGAGGTCTCGGAATGTTACAGGCACTTCTGTCGGTACGAATACTCCTACCCACGGGCTCTCATAGCCCTCTTCCGGCAAGCCGATCTGTGCCGTAGGTGCCTTCTGAGACACTACGACGAAGTGCTTGCGCTCCATCTTGTCAGTCTGTTCGCCACGCTTCACGGTGAGCGTAACATCATATGTTCCTGCCACATTGTATTTCACGACAGGATTCTCCTCCGTTGAAGTTTCCGTCTCAGCACCCGGGAACGCCCACTCCAGCGATTCCGGCTTGCCCGTAGCAAGGCTTCTGAACGTTATGCTCTCACCTTCAAAGATATGAATCTCATCAGCTGCAGCAGGGTCTGTCTTGACAAGACGGAAACCGTCGATGGCAAGATCCTCGCCTCCAAACGGATAGTCGAACACAAACTTCACCTTCTTTCCAGTGTATGCGGCAAGGCCAAACGAGAATTTATTCCAGTTAGGTCCCGTGTAAGAATTATCCTGCGCCCAGTCGAAGGCATTCAGAAGAGTCGTGCTTTCATTGGTTTCTGTGTCAATGACGTTGAATGTCCACTTGCCATAGATAAGGAATGGTGCCTGGAAGTATGCGTAGAACTCAACGCTGCTCCCCTCCTCTATTGTCAGCTCAGGACTTGTAAGCTTAGCATTACCCGTTTTTTGAGCATCATAGGATATTGCGATGGAATATACATCGTCAGCCTTTATAGAGCCGAACTTCTTGTTTACGAGCTTCCATCCGTTGTCTACAGTCCAATCGCTCATCTCCTCTGCGGAATCAAACTCCTGGTCATAGTAGGCAGTGGCGGCACTTTCGGTTGTGAAATCAGCCTTCAAAGGTTCGTTGATTACGAACTGCGCCGTAACCACCTCACTATTCTGGTTGTAGCCACGGGTCATTACGTAGAGCGTGCAACTCTTGTCGACAATAAATGATGTGGTCTTGCCCTCAACGACAGTACTCTTTGTATAGTCGTCCTGAAACTCCTCTGCATCCTTTGCCTCAGTGGAATACCAGATAGTAACGGCATTCTCGTCGTCGGTAGTCACCGTCACCTCTTGTGGGGCATCAAACGTGCCACCCATCGGAGTAACGACAGGAGTCTTCAGTGGCTGCTTTGCCTCTACGGTGACAAACATCTTTGCCTCGCCCTGCTTATACTCTTCGTTTCCGGCAAAGGTGGCAGTAATTATCACGGTCTGTGTATATTCGACATACGAAGTGGCAAGGAAGCCCTTGTCGTCAACCGAGCATACGTCCCATTGCGAAGACGTGTATTCTATCGGCGATAGTTTGTTAGGATTCAGAAGGTCGGCATAGCCGTCATCTCCCGACGTGAGAGTGATGTTCTGCTTATAGAAGCTCAGTTGCGGATCTTTGCGGATTACGTATTTTGCCTCAACGACATCACTATAGTCCGCACCCTCCAGCACTACCGCCTTTACGGTTGTGGTTTCTGCTATATTCAAAGGTTCCGTATATGCCTTCCGGGTGCTACCCTCCTGCTTAGGGTTGCTGCCATCGGTAGTATAAAATATGGTGCGCTCGGCTTCTACTGTTGCCGACGACTTTATCTCTACTGTCTGCGCCTCATCGAATGTTCCAGCAGCAGGTGAGAATACCGGAGGCATCACGCCGGTCTGCGTTTTCTCATAGTCAATCTCTATCTTCCGGAGATACAGCGGTCCCTTCTTTTCGCTTGTCTGGTTCAGAATGATTGCCACTTCGCCTTCCTGTGCATCAGCAGCATTGACGGTAAAGACGAACTGCGCTTCTGTAGACTGCAGAGCGGCTGACGCAGCCTCGTCGCACAGATAGCTGGTGCCATTCACCGTTACAGATATGTCTCCTGCATATTCCGGTTTCTGCACACGGGCAGTAACTCGTACCGTCGTAACCTTGCCCACGATGCCATCAGTCCACAGTCGTGCGCTTGATGCCGGCTCACCGGCAGAGCCTATATACTGTCCCATGTTGGCAGTAAAGGCATAAAGTGTAGTACCCACAGCAGAGGCATTCCACTGCAATCCATTAAGCTCCGTAGTATAGACATCCTTATCCTCACGGCTTGCGCCGAAGTTATAGAAGCCTTGTCCACCATCCTTCTTAGAAGTATTCCATTCAAACGACCATGTGGCGGCATTCATTGCCTGTGGCAACAATGAAAGCAGAACGGAAAAAATAAGCAATACGTTTTTCTTCATAATCATAAATGTTGTTGGTTAGGTATATTATTATTACTTTATGTAGACAAATTCATGCTACAAATATACAAAATTATACAATATTAGCAAATACAATTACGTTTTTAATCATAAAAACAACACATTTGCGACATAACAGGTTACTTTTCCATATATTACAATGTTTTTTTTCTGAAATAAAATTCGTAGTCCGTCCAAACTACACAATCTCTAAATAAGACAGGCGGCATCTAAAAAATGCAAAATCAAACAAGTTTGTTTTGCATTGTGTTCGATTTGCACTATCTTTAAATAAGAGAGGCTGCATCTCAACAATACAAAATCAAACAAGTTTGTTTTGTATTGTGTTCGATTTGCACTATCTTTGCAAAAAATATAATAAAGAAAAGAACTTATGAAACAGTATTTAAAATTATTCATTGCAGCATTTACCGCTATTGTAGGAATAAGTATGCTCGCAGCATGCGGCGATGACGACAATCCTACACCGGAACCAAGCAAGGAGTACACTAAAGGAACTTTCTATTTCTGCTATGGCACACTTGAGAGCGAACTGGACATTGCTTACTTCAAATTCAAGTTTACATACATAGACGAGAAAGGAAACGAGAAGTCGCAAGAGGTTGTCGCCTCGAAGGAGGGCTTCAGCGAAAACATTCCCGACCCTACTCTTCAGACACAGAAAGACCTGAGATACTTCAAGTATCCGATAAGAATAAGCAGTCTACCATCATCTGTAAAATGCGAGACGCAGATTATTCTGAACAACGAAAGTCTTACAAAGGATAAATACGATATTGCACAGACTATGTTCATTTATTTCCAGCCCGACGGTTCTACGTTGGCACAAACATGGTCTACCAACAGCTTGACACGCTATACCGGAGTACAGGCAGACAAAGTGCAAAACGTATTTGAAATTCTTCAGAAATCAACGACAAAGACTTTCCTGATCCAAAAGTCTGGTGCTGTAAGTCTGTACAACTAAGCAAAAGCAACATTACCAAACGGACAAAAGCAATCTGACAAACCATAAACAGATTGATACAACAGAAAAGTGCTGCCGGCAGATATTTAGCCGACAGCACTTTTTAAATCCAAACGGTCATTAGGTCGTTTGGGGGTAAATCATTCTGCAAAGGAAAATATATTCGGCATCTGTCCGTTAACCTTTAAAAACACACATCCAAACTTAACATCATCGTGATGATAGTCTTCCTTTATAACATGTAACCCTGAATCAATCTTATTACCTTATTATAGACATGAAATACCTTTTAACCTTTAACAATCTTCTTCCTTTAACTTCTTACCTATACTTGTTTCATAATTTGCTTTCAAAATCTAATTTATTCTTTCATGAGATAATAACTGTTGCGCGCTTTGCTAATTTTGACAGATAGTCATTTATATATATTTGTAGCAGCTTGATTTTTCTGCTGCAAAGATCTATAAATTATTGATCATCAACAATAACAAATGATTCACAAACAAAAACGAATCGTTCATTGCATCATTTGTTGTATGCTTTGAACGATTTGTTGCACTTATTACACTAATTATTGCAGGATATTGCTATAAATGGCACACTTTCCTGAAAAGGAAACGGCTCGCCTTCGTATATATTGAAGGCAAGCCAAAAGTCAGTCAAAATAGAAAGTCACCGAGTTTCTCATAGAAAGTTACCGACTTTCTATGCGAAAGTTACGTAATTTCTTCAAGAAAGTTACCGACTTTCTAAAAATCAAATAACCTGGAATGATTCATCATCACTCCACTTCGCCCGGTTTTATGCCATACTCCTCCTTAAACCGTTTGGTAAAATACGACGGTGTGGTGAAGCCTACCTCATAGGCAACTTCGGAGATATTCATATCAGTGGTCTCAAGCAGATGTTTTGCTTTTGCCAATCTGGCCTTACGAAGAAGGTCAACAACCGAGTAGCCGGTAAGAGCCTTCACCTTGCGATACAGCTGCACACGGCTTAGACCCATCTCGTCTCCAAGGTCTTCCACCGAATAATCGGCATCCGGGATATGGCTCTTTATAACCTTCCGCAACTGCTTGATGAAAGTCTGGTCCTTATCGTCGAGAGCCTCCTGCTCCTGCTGCTCCTGCTGCGAGCCGGAGAAGATGAGCCGGAGCTGCGAACGGTTCTTCAGCAGATTGCAAACTCGCGCCTCCAGCGTTTCGGCAGAGAAAGGCTTCGTGATATAAGAGTCTGCTCCCGTGTTGTAGGCTTCGGCACGCTGCTCGTCAAGAGTTCGTGCAGTAAGCAATATTATAGGGATATGACAGGTGGAGACATCATCCTTCATGAGGCGGCAAAACTCCAAACCGTCCATCACAGGCATCATCACATCGCATACCACCAGCTGGGGAACATTTTTCTTTGCCACAGCCAGTCCCTCCTCACCGTTCTGTGCTTCCATCACATTATACTGCAGGGAGAGTATAGACCTCAGATACGACCTCATGCTCGCATTGTCGTCGATTATCAATACAAGAGGACGATTACTGTCATAATCCTCACTGCCGGTCACGATGGACAGGTTCTGCTTCGCAATGACATCTTTCACGGAATAGTCGTCGATGAGCTGCGTATCAGCCTGTATCAGCGTCTGTTTGTCCAGCTTTTCATCATAGCCAGGCTGCGTTTCGGGGATAGCAAAGGTGAAGACGCTACCCTTGCCCGGCTCACTTTCCACACCGACTGTGCCACGGTGCAGGTCTACATACGCCTTGACGATAGCCAGTCCGATGCCCGTACCTCCAACAGAATCGGATGCCTGATAGAAACGCTCAAAGATATGCTGTGCGTCGTCGCCCGACATTCCCTTTCCATTATCAGCCACAGAGACGGAATATATACCATCGGCATGCTTCAAACTGATGACGATAGTTCCCTTGACAGGAGTATACTTTATGGCATTGGTCATGAGATTGAAGAATATGTGTGCTATCTTCTCCCGGTCTGCAATCACGACATTTGGCTCTTCCGCCGCCACAACACTGATACCGATCTGCTTTCTTTCAGCCACAGTCCTGAAGTCGTCAGCCCACGTCTTCAAATCCGAAGCAAGGTCAAAGCGGTTAAGCATGAGTGTAGCTTTATCATTCTGAATCTTGCGGAATTCCAGAATCTCACTTACCATCTGCGTCAGTATACCAACATTGCGCCGTATCATCTCGACAAGTTTCCGAGCTTCGCCGCTTATGCCGTGATACTCTGCCAGACGGTCGGCAGGTCCGGAGATGAGCGTAAGAGGGGTACGCAGTTCATGAGAGACGTTGGTAAAGAAGCGCAACTGTTTTTGCGTCATCCGTTCCATTTCCTCAGTCATATTCTTCTGTTTCCGCATACTGTCTTTAAGCCGGGCATTGTATTTCGTCTTTGCCAGATATGCCTTCACCGCAAGCACACATGCAATGATAAGCAACGCCACCATGAAAATCAGCATAAAGAGATAGCTGCGCTGCGTATCGAAAGCGTTGGTTGTTGCCTCAACCCGTTTTCTCAAGGAGAGAAGATAGGCACTCTGACGTTTCAGCTCTTCATCCTGCATAAGCAGCACGCTGGCATTGTCGCTTGTCACGAGTGCAGACGAAAGAAGATTCTCTTTCTTGAATTTTTTCTTTCATAATATATCCATGGCAAGTTCCATCACTTTGTCACCACGTGTAGGATAAATATACGATGCCAACAGCTCACCATCCCTGACAAGCTGCATGCCTCCACCTTTCTGCGGC
Source organism: uncultured Prevotella sp. (assembly GCA_900548745.1). Classification (GTDB taxonomy): domain Bacteria; phylum Bacteroidota; class Bacteroidia; order Bacteroidales; family Bacteroidaceae; genus Prevotella. The sequence continues at coordinate 943 of URLQ01000111.1, read as the reverse complement.
ATGGCATCTATACCTATGAAATGTATCTTGCTAAGGTCTAAGCCGTGTTTCCGTGCAGCCTTCTTCGCCCCCATTGCCATTCGGTCGTTATGAGCAAAGACATAGTTGAACGAAGTATGTGGTACAGACAACAGGGAGTCCATCTTATGATATGCCATCTGGTTCGTCCAATCAGCCTCCAGATGCTCTACAACATCCATATTATCATGCTTTGCGACTTCATCATCAAAACCTCTCCTACGCTCTATTCCTGAAGCAGAAGTAGACAAGCCACAGATTTCCACGATTTTTCCTTCCTCCTTTTTTACCATTGCAGAGAGATAACGAGCTATATTACGCCCTGTTTCTTCATTGTCAGCACCGATATATGCAGTATATTTATCTGAACGGGGACGCCGGTCGAACACAATGACCGGAATACCCTTGTCATAGGCTCGTTCTATCGCTTCAGACACAGTTACCTGTCCTGGAGCGACAATGAGCAGATCAACCTTCATATCAACGAATTTATCAATCTGCTTCATCTGCAACTTTGCATCATCATATGACGAAGAAAACTTCAGTTCAACATTACTATTGGAAAATGCTGCAATACGCAATTCATCATTGAACTTCTTGCGCCATGCATCATCACTACATTGTGAGACACCGATAATATACTCCGGTTTTCGTTTTCCGCAAGAGCATAAAACAAGTATACAAAATATTGTCAGTATGCAATGTAATACATTTATTCTTTTCATAGGATATGCTTTTCTTTACTTTTAATGTGATTTCACAAAATGCAGTTTATATTTTGCAAAGTTAATGCATTTTTTAAATCGTACAATATTTTAAACGCATATAAAACAAAAAAAACTCACTATCCGAAGATAATGAGTTAATTGAAGTGGGCGTTGACGGATTCGAACCGCCGACCCTCTGCTTGTAAGGCAGATGCTCT
>URLQ01000110.1 GCA_900548745.1 uncultured Prevotella sp. | reverse complement strand
AGCCGACATACACCATACGCACATACCGCGGCGACGTGTTTGAGGCACAGAAGGCCGGCGTGGCAGCCACCAAGCTTCTCACCTGCACCAAGCATGTGTTCACAGCCAAGATAGAGGCTGCCGACCGCGTGTGCCAGTACAACACATGCAAGCAACCGTTCAAATGGTACTACTCATGCAAGGTTTGCGGCAAGTGCGAACGCAACAAAGCACACACCTTCGGCGGCGGAACGGGAGCCGAAGTACTGGAATGGCACTCCATGGGCGAGGACATAGCCAACGACCAGGCATACATCGGCGTGAACGCAGCCGGTGAGCACCTCTACTGGAAGAGCTGCATCTATTGTGGTATTTCACACAGCTATCACATGAAACACCTTGTACCCAGAGACCAGAAGATGATGGGTATGGACGGCTCTTTCGAACAATTCAAAGTCGGAATGCTCGAAAATCTGAAGAGCACGGAAAATATGTGCCTGCTGCAGACGACCCTGCCGAGCGACGAGATGTTCATACTGCCACGCAAGTCGGAAGCCAAGATGAGCGTGTGGGCGCAGGACGGCGTGAACCGCGCCCTGTGCGACAACCTCATCGACGACGCCGTACTCGGCAACGACTACACAAAACCCGTCACCCGCGAACAGCTGCGCTCCATAATGACACTGCTCGTGAAGGAGATGTCTGGAAAGGACGCATCAGCCGGAGCCATCGGACTCAACGACGTCGCACTGCCAAAGAGCGGCAGCGTGACACGGCAGGAACTGGCGGCATACATACACCGCACACTGCTCTATCTGGAACAGAACACAGAACTGGCTTACAGCGAATACGAGTCGAGACTGTCGAAATACACCGACCGCGCACAGATAAAGGAATGGGCAAAGGAGCCTATGGCGTTCTGCAACGCACTGGAAGTGATCGACCCCAAGACAGCAACGACACTCGCACCCAACGAAGTCTGCACCATAGAGTTAGCCCTCACCACCGCAGAACGCGCCACCATGGCACACCGCACAGGCTGGTACCAGGCTGTGTCTCCCGGCGAACTGGAGGACTTCCTCTCACCCATAGGCGAACGCAACCACTACACCTTCGTATCGACATTCGGCAACTGCGACCGCATCTGGGCGTCGCGCGTAAAAAACGGAATGTACAACAGTCTGCCGACAACAGAGCCTTTCACCGGCGCACGCAGCTATGTCGATGCACGAGCACTGCACCCCATACGCACAAAGATGGGCAAAGGCTACATGAAAAACTCCAACGAAGGCATCGCTGCCGTCAAGAAGATTGTGGGCGAAGGCAAAAAGAAAGCCAAGAAGAAAGGCGCAGATATAGTGAAGAAAGGTGTGAAGGGGCTTCTGGACATCCTGAAATAAAAACTCCCCCCAAAGCATAAAACCTAAACAACGGTTTTACATTAAAAATCATTAACTTTGCATCGGTCATGAGCGGCATTGAATTTGTATCTTCGCTATGTCATATCAGAGTTTTGCTTGTTTTCTTTTCGCAATACTAAGATAAGTGAGAATTCTGACATGATAAAGACCTGAGCAACAAATAGTTGCTCAGGTCTTAAAAAGTTTAATTTATAATAGTGTTGCGGAATTAAGGGGAATTACTACTTATAAGTTTATCTAACAGTTTTTATAACCTTGCCGTTTGAGTATTTGATGATGTTGATACCCTTGACAGGTTTCTGTATCCTTCTTCCGTCAACAGTATAACGCTCAAGCTCTGCAATATTCCCGTCTGCCACCTTGTTGCTTATTCCTGTTGGGGTTGAGTCAAGAACCTTGCATTGGCAGGAATTGATAACCTTTTTGCTATTTGTATCAATGAGCACAGCATAAGCGTTTAATTTCTTCTTGTCTTGGATGATAGGGTAGTCGGATAGATTAAACGATATCTTATTTGTCTGGATTTCATCAATATTTATTGTCGGTGAGATACTTCCTTCAATTCCTGTTATGGCACCTTGTGATGCTATAATCACATCATCGTATACCAAGCCCGTCATTTTTTCAGATGCTTTGATGAATGGCTCAAACAAAGGCTCTTCTTCTTCAAGGCCGTAGCCGTCAAATTCGTACATGTCGTTTTCTTGAACCCAAGAGTCATTCTGCATACCGTCTTCTGTAAGAACGTAAAACAGGGCATAGTTGTTTTTCTCGCCGCTGAATTCAAATTTCACCTTCGCTTCCACATCAACCGTATTATTGTCTTCACTCAATTTGCCGCTCACATCAACAGTTGCTACAGACATCTGTTCCTTTGCCTTGTCAAAGTCATCAACGTAGCTGTATATCAGGTATTCTCCATCATAGGTTCCTATATATGGATATATTTCTCTGTACGTGCGGTCTATGTCTGTATTCGGGAAATATAGCATGCCAATCTCTTTGATGTATGCACTGTATTCCTTTGCCGGCATAGGATCGTCCTTTCCGTAGTGTGCGGAAACTATTACTACATTGTCGCCATATATCTCTTTCAGCTTAATCTTGTTTACATAGCCAAAGGCATATCCGCTTGCCTGGGTGCTGGTGTAGTCTTCTATGAAAACCTTGCGTGTTGCAGGTTTGTCCACTACGACAGCGTCGCCTAAAGACTTGTTCTTGGAACTTTCATTTTCAAAGCCATTTACCTCTGTAATCTCTATTTGCGTTGGATATACTCCATGGTTCGATCCGAAATTAAGAGGAAATCCGTATGTGTATTTTCCTCCCACACCCTCAACAGGCTTTTCAAGTGTTACAGTCTGCTCGTCTATTTTCTTCCCATTGTTCGTAATTACATACTTGAAGCTTTTCAATCCCTCTTTTCCATAGGTTGTCAGTGTAAGAGGAAGCTTCACTGTAGTGTTCTTCTCTATCGGAATGTCATAGAAGGAGTCGCTTATGTCTACAGAGTTCTTCTTGATGTTTTCGCCGCTCATGAGAACTTGCATGGTAAGAACCTCGCCGCATTTGTCTTCGTACCACTTCTCATTGTCATATTTCCAGAAGTTGGCTCCATCCAGACTAAGGATGTTATCCGGATTCTTGTCAATTACAACAGGTGTTTCGTCAAAGGTGTCGTCAACCTGTGTCACGCGGAAAGAGTATCCTACATAAACGTCCTCGTCGCCGATGGTATACGGTGTGTCGAATCTGATTTCGTTGATGAAGTTGTCTGGCGTACTGTTCAGTGCCTGTATTAGTTTTGACTTGTCAATATCCTGCACGCAGATGTTGCAGCCACTCATGTCTTTATTCTCCGATAGTTGGGTGGTCATCCATATTTTTACGTCTTCTATATGTTTCGTATCAGGAATGACGAATCTTATGCCTTCTATGGTTTTGCCCTTGCCCATATTGAATTCATTGTTGTTGGCTTTCAGCTTTATTCCACAGCCGTAAGTGATTTTGGCACCGAAGCCCATCTTCAGCATATAGGTAGGGTCATTGGTCTTGTAGTTTCCATTGAAATATCCCCACCACACTTCGTTGTCATTCAGATTGAGATGTGATTTTGCACTTGCCGAAGCATTCTCTGTCTTTGTTGTTTCTTTTCTTGTTTCTTCCTGTTCATTGACAATAGCAACTCCTTTTTTTGTCATTTTCTGCTTTACTATAGACTGTGCACATGTGTCTGCAGAATACACACCAACAAGAAAGGATGCACACAACAGTAATTTTTTTAACATGTCTATTAAATTTAAAAGTTAATGAAAGATTTTAGCAGTCTTCTTTTTAGCTTATCTGCGAGTTTGTGGAAATTGAGTGAAATCTCCAATACTTGCATAAATCCAGGACTTGATATGTATGAGTGCTGCCAATAAACTCATGACTTGCAAGTTCTTGATTCGTCGGCAAATATACAGATAAAATATTGAATATAAAAGAAAACAAACATGAACGGAATTTATGATTCTTGAATCAGAAACAGAAAACCTAAAATGTGTTATACTATATTTCAGAATGTGGCAGACTATAATCAAGGAGGCTCTTCTCTTTAAAGGTGTGGATAGTATGTAATCCTTATTGCAAATTTTTGGCATATAGCAAAAACCATTGTATCTTTGCAGAGGATATATTAATAGCGCAAATAATATGAGACACTTTATTATACGTATATTTCTTTTTTTAGTTTTCTTTGCTTTTACTACAATGGTGACAAAGGCTTCGTCTGCGTCGTACAGCCAATATTTTATATTGGCACAACAGTATGATAAAATGATGAGTAAGGAGGTTATGGATGTAGCAGCAAGTTTTGAAAAGAAGGGCGACAAGGAAAAAGCAATTGTGCTTTATACGCTGATAGGAAATCGATTTACGGATACCATGCCTGAGGAGGAAAAGCAGTTATGTGTACTTGCACATGTGAAGGCAGGTTCCCTTTATCTTGATTGTGCCCAGCATATAAGAGCACTCGAAACGGAAGTAGATGGACTGAAAATGGTGGAACGTTGCGTTGATAAGAAATATAAGTCGCAACTGTACAATATGATAGGTGTAGTATACGGTTACTTTATGGATTATGAAGTAGCATCTGGCTACTATAAAAAGGCATACACATACAGTAGGAAATATCCGGATAGGGTTGCGGAATACAAGGCTCTGTTTAATCTCATAATAGCATATGTCTATATGGACAATTTGAATGAAGCCAAGAAATACTATGAAATCAGTGAAAGGGTGAGAGATAGAAATGATGGTTTCTCCACTTATATGTCTGGCTATATGAAGGCGAAAATTGGGTTGAAAGAAGGAAAATATCGTGAGGAGGCTGGACGATTGAAAACTCTTGCAGCCTACTCCGAAGAAAAAAAACTTAAACCCATATATACCTGTTATCCTTATCAGGATTTGGCTGCTATATATATGGATCTGGGGCAGACTGACTCCGTGGTAAAGTATTTGAAACTTTGTTATGATACAGCAAAGAAGAAACGTGTCTTGTATCGGTTCTTTGGTACAGTAAAGTCGCTTGCCGAAATATATGAAAAAGATGGTGATATTAAAAAAGCTAACGAATGTAGAGCGTTATATATTAATATAAGAGACTCTATACAGGATGCAAGACAGTTTGATAAGACAAAGAATAAGCTCATTCTATATGAAGTGGACAAGACTATAAAGGAAATCAGTGCATTGCATGAAAACAATCGTGAGAAAATGCGTACAATACGTTATCAGTGGGTTTTGCTTTGTGGAGTGCTTGCGTTTGCAGTTTGCATTGCCTCTTTCCTTGTTGTCGTAAACCGTCAGAAGAAAAAACTATATGAAAGCTACCGTAGTCTGTTTTTGCAAAACAAGGACAATCTGAAGATGCAGAAAGATATGCAGAACAGGTTGGAACAACTTGTCAGGGAGAATGATGAAGAACTGGAGAAGAAAAACAGACTAATAAGTAGACTTGAGGAAGAGCTGCATAGCAACAATCTGACTAAGCCAATTGAAGATGACGTCGTGGAGAAATACCAGACAAGCAATCTCAATGAGGAAGGACGGAAAACGATAGAGCGGAAGATATTGAGAGTAATGGAAGAAACTACAGAATTCTGTAGTACAGATTTTACTCTTGATAGACTTGTTGAACTCGTAGGCTCGAATAGTAAATATGTTTCACAAGTCATCAACGATTCGTTCAATAAGAACTTCAACACATTTGTCAACACATATCGTATTAAGTTGGCATGCGAACGTCTCATCGATGTGGAGAACTATGGTAAATTTTCAATAAAGGGTATTGCTGAAAGTGTAGGCTTTAAATCGCAGCCAACATTTATTGGCGTATTCAAAAAGATGGTCGGACTAACTCCATCAATGTATCAGAGTATGGCAAAAAAAGACATTAAAGACTAATTTATATTTTGTAAAACCTACTGTTTTAGAGACTTTTGGTTTCGGATTCAAGAATAATAAACACTTCGTTTTGGTGCATTAGGGAATGCTCCATATCTTTGCGCATGAATTAAATGCATGGCATTACAAGTTCTGTATTAATGACAGAATATTAATTATATAAATGATTTTCATAAGCAAAAAGTCTCAACACAGAGGTGTTCTTAACAACAGTGTTTCGCAAGCTATATATACTTACTACAAGTTAACAGCTTGCGGAACTTGAGTTGATGATTATGGCTGATATCTTCGGAAAAGATATACAAACTGGTATATATATAATACATTTTTATATAAAGCTATAGGGTAATAAGGATAAATCTTTTTTGAGGGAAAGAGCCACCCCAAAAATATAATGGACGTTCCAACCCGTTTTGTTGAACTTAATTTAATACATTAACGGCTGAATATGTGAAAAGGAATATGTTTTATAGAAGGAATATTAATTTTAACCACATTGGGTTCCATATAGCAGAACTTTGTCTGCTTGGAATTCAAAAAAACATTTATTATTATGAAGAAGACATTTTACGCATTATTTATGATGCTTGCTGTGTTTACAGCATCTGCAGATGCCCAAAAGGCAAAAATAGTTTCGGGAAAGGTTCTTGACTCGGAAAAGACAGAATTGATTCTACCGGAAGGAGTAGAATATTCAATGAAAGACTTTGGTGCAAGGAAAAGTCTTACACCTATAAGGTCCTCCAAGGCTGCTGCCAATGCAGAAATGGTAACGTTGAAAATAAAAATCAAGGGAGACCAACATCTTTTTGGCGGTTCGATTTTCAATAAGGATGAATATGTGCAATTTGATTTCAAAGGGAAAGAAAGCACGGTTCGCATTCCTAAAGGTGTTTATGATGCATACGTGGAATTCGGAGATGTTTCCGATTGCTATGTATTCAAAGAAAATCTCAATTTGACACAGGATACGGAAATCGAATTTGACCAAAGCGAATCTACCATTCCTGTTGTTTTCCATTATTTTGACGAAAACAACAAGGAGCTTTTTATGGATATTTATAATGGCTCCACTATTGACACTAAAGGTACAGCCGATATGATGAGAGAGTTCGGCTCTATTATACACAAAGATTATGGTACCGCTATGCTTATTATTAGTCATGGATATATGCAAAAGAGTGCTCCAGAATTCTTGTATATCAACAAAGTAAGCGATAAATATTTTCTCGGTAAATCAACTTGTCTCCGTGTAGGATCGCATTACTATGTTTATAAATCAGTGGTAAGTGACTTTAACCAGAATGTTTATAACTCTGATCCTTCAAACCTCTATAAACTCGAAACTGATTTTTCCGCGTCTCCAGCAATGAAGGATAAAGATGATTCGCATTTCCCTGGTGTGGAGATGACCTTTCTGAATGAAGGTTGTATGAAGGCTACTTTGCGTACAAGTTGTGCTGTCAGTCCCGAAGACAATGGTAAGGTAATAACATATATCGACTGTCCGGAAACTACCGAGACTGAAGATTGCCAGATGAATACAATTGTGCGTCCTGTTATGGCTGATGGTTATGATCCGAATCTTACTTCTAATAAATATTCATTTATTGTAGGTCCGAGTGCAATAGGTAATGCTCAGGAGGGTGTGAAATATCTTGTTTCAGGCTGCGATATTGATTTTGGATTTAATGTCCCTGTTGGCGAGTCCGACAGTAGACTGTATCCTGGCCATCCAGAATTCTCTTTTGTGCCGGCTGAAGGTAAAGCTCACTTCGGCAACAGTGTTCCTGTCACTTCATTTGGTTTGATGAACATTGAAGGTTATGGTTATGAAAAATTCAGATACATTGGCAGATATGGCGAATATCGAGAAACTGATGGAAGAATTGCTGATTTTGAAGAACATGACGTAGAAGGTGGCTCTTTGATTACCCTGACCAACAACAATATTGAAGTGGACGGAGTTGCAGGTAAGAACGTCACTGAGATTCTGTATGATTTTACTAATGCTACAGACTATACCGCTCCTACATTCCAGATGCTTACATTTAAGGATGCAGATGGTAATATCTGCGACCGCCTTAAGAGCACTCAGGGAGCAAAGATGCTTGTTGCGGGTGGTGACTTCACATACGTGGACTTACCGGTATATCCATATATAGGTTATTATACATGTGATGCTCCTGCAAGTGTGAAGGCATATTATGCACCTCATGGAACAGATACATGGACAGAACTTGCATTGGTGGAAAATCCTGCAAAATACTTCATGCCGGCATTCGGTCACTTCTATGAGGCTGACTTAAGCGGTGTGAAGGTTGATGGTAACGATGCATGGCTTGACTTGCGCCTTGAAATGACTGATGCCGTTGGCAACTACCAGAAGCAGCTTATCAGTCCGGCATTTAAGGTCAACTGTACTCTTGCCTCTATTGATAATGTTTCCGATGCAGCTGATAACTCGTTTGTTGTTGTGGGCAAGACTGTTATGCTTTCTGGCGGTGATGTTGCCGACATTACAGTTCGTTCAATCGACGGTCGTACAATGCAGAGTGCGCATACAAACGGTGTTGACCTCAGCGGTATGGGGTCAGGTGTTTATATCGTGACAGCTGTAACAGCAACAGGTAATGTCGTTTCAACTAAGGTCGCTTTATAATAGAGGTATAATAGCTTGTTAGACGAGACTATACAATTTAGGTTGGCAAGGGGTGTTACATTGCAATAATGCAAAGTCTCTATCCTTGCCAACCCATTTTATTAAATCCTTCACATCGTATTCTTCAAGAAATGTAGAATAACGTATGTGAAGGATTTTTGTCTTACCTAAACTTAAATCCAATGAATCTGATATGGTGTTGGAATTATCAAGAGGTTATCAGACTATTAGATTGTGTGTATGTTATGCGGTAGTCTTATTTCATTTCCAGTGCCACAACGTTTTCCACATGTGGTGTGTGAGGGAACATGTCGACAGGTTGTACTGCCGTCACTTTGTATTTTGCATCAAGCAACTGTAGGTCGCGAGCCTGTGTTGCTGGGTTGCAGCTGACGTAGACGATGCGCTTCGGCTCGGCACGCAGTATGGTATCCACAACATCCTGATGCATTCCGGCACGTGGAGGGTCGGTAATAATAACGTCTGGTTTGCCGTGGTGGGCGATGAACTCATCGTTGAGGATGTCCTTCATGTCGCCGGCATAGAACAAGGTGTTGTCGATGCCGTTAATCTCAGAATTTACTTTTGCATCCTCGATAGCCTCTGGCACATACTCTATGCCGACAACCTTTCCGGCTTCCTTTGCCACGAAGTTGGCTATTGTGCCGGTGCCGGTGTATAGGTCATATACAACCTCGTTGCCTGTGAGCTGTGCAAAGTTGCGGGCTACGGAATAGAGATGATATGCCTGCTCGGTATTCGTCTGGTAGAAACTCTTTGGTCCTACTTTGAATTTCAGTCCTTCCATTGTCTCGAAGATATGGTCGTTGCCTTTGAAAACACTGATGTCGAGGTCGCCGAACGTGTCGTTGCATTTCTGATTGTCAACATACAGCAATGATGTAATCTGAGGGAAGGTGTCGGCAAGATGCTGCATTAGTCCCTTGGCACGCTGTTCGTCGCCCTCTTCGTCATAGTGGAACTGCACGAGCACCATCCATTCCCCTGTGTTTGAGTTGCGTATCATCACGTCGCGCAGCAGCCCCACCTGCTGTCTGAGGTCAAAGAAAGTCATGTCGTTGCCTATAGCGTAGTCGCGGATGGAGTTGCGTATCTCGTTCTGCAGATTATCCATAAGGTAGCATTTCTCTATAGGTAGAATCTTGTCGAAGGCACCTGTTATATGGAAACCTATGGCACGCATCTCGCCAGCCGGCTCGCCTGTGGCAATCTCCTCACGCGTCATCCAGCGTTTGTTTGAGCATCCGAATTCAAGTTTGTTGCGGTATTCACGTGTCTTTACGGAGCCGAGAATGGGCGAGAACTCTGGCAGTTCAATCTTTCCTATTCTTGTCAGTTGCTGGAACACCTGCTGCTGTTTCATCTCCAACTGCTTCTCATAGGGCAGCGTCTGCCATTTGCAGCCGCCGCATACACC
>URLQ01000109.1 GCA_900548745.1 uncultured Prevotella sp. | reverse complement strand
AGCCATAGAGAGCGTGACAAAAGTAAACAAGGCAGCCATTGCGCTGCTTATGTTCGTAGGATGTTGGACAATATTCATGTTCGACCCGGGTCAGTACATTTCAACAGCCATAGGCGACAAGATTGGTACCGTGGTCAGCGAGACTATCGAACATCATCTTGGCAGCACAGCGACAACGCTGTTCTTCCTTATGGGTGCCATGACAATCGTTGAACTGGTAGACCAGAATGGTGGTTTCAACTTCGTACGCGACACTCTGAAGACCAAGAGCAAGAAAGCCCTGCTCTGGCGCATTGCCTTCATGACATTCATATTATCGGCAATTCTCGACAATCTGACGACAGCCATCGTAATGATTATGATTCTGCGCAAGCTTGTCAGCGACCATAAAGACCGTATCATATATGCAGCCCTCGTGGTCATAGCCGCCAACTCCGGTGGTGCCTTCTCTCCTATCGGCGACGTTACCACCATCATGCTTTGGAACAAGGGTGTGATAACAGCCGGCGGCGTACTGAAAGAAATCATCCTGCCGTCTATCGTCTCTATGGTAATTCCTGCATACGTCCTCTCTTTCTCTTTGAAAGGAGAGCTCGCCGTTCCAGAGGGCAAAGGCGGAGACTTGGGATCAAGCGACTTTACTGCCATGCAGCGCAAGATAGTATTCTTCCTTGGTGTGGGCGGATTGATCTTTGTGCCTATCTTTAAGTCTATTACCCACCTGCCCCCGTTTGTCGGCATCCTCCTTGTATTGGGACTTCTGTGGACTGTAACTGAGGCATTTTACAGCAAGCTACCTAAAGCAGCAGGAAAGAGCCAGATGCAGAAGCGTGTCAGCAACATGCTCTCTCGCATAGATATGTCCACTATTCTGTTCTTCTTAGGCATTCTGATGGCAGTAGCATGTCTTGAGACGATAGGTGTTCTCACCCAGCTCGGAACGGGTCTGAACACGGTATTCGACGGTAACCACTACCTCGTGACCGGTATTATCGGCGTATTGTCAAGTATTGTTGACAACGTACCTCTCGTTGCCGGTTGCATGGGTATGTATCCTGTAGACCCTTCTGTCGGCGGCGACATGTCGGTAGACGGCATCTTCTGGCAGCTGCTTGCTTACTGTGCCGGTGTCGGTGGTTCAATGCTCATCATTGGTTCTGCCGCAGGTGTAGTGGTAATGGGACTCGAAAAGATTACTTTCGGCTGGTATATGAAAAAGATTTCCTGGATAGCCATTCTCGGCTATCTTGCCGGCATCGGTGTATACTGGGTTGAAAAGACTGTAATAGGACTGTAGTGAGTAGTGAGTAGTGATTAATGAGTAGTGATTATTGAGTAGTGATTATTGAATAGTGATTATTGAATAGTGATTAATTTTTGTATTGATTATTCTACTCATGATTGTAAAAAGGGCTGCACATTCCATCATGTGCAGCCCTTTCTGTTTTTCGTCTTTATGATTTAGATAATCAAATATACATAAAGCAAGAAGATTGTACACCCCGCATTTTATCAAATTTCGGCTACCGCTTCCGTTAATTGTTCAAGAGCCTTGGTAAGGATTGCCCTTGGCGTTCCTACATTCACTCTCATGAACCCAGTACCTCCCTTGCCGAACATCTCTCCGTCGTTGAGGGCGAGATGAGCTTTGTTTACGAACAGGTCTATAAGCTGTTCGTGGTTGAAACCGAGTGCACGGCAGTCGAGCCATACAAGGAATGAAGCCTCCGGGCGCAATGGCTTTATCTTAGGAAGATGAGTCTTGCAGTATTCCTCCATGAAGAGGATGTTCTGCTCCACATAATGCAACATCGCCTTGCGCCATTGTTCTCCATTCTTGAAGGCAGCTATTGTAGCAATAGGGGAAAACATAGGAGCCTCGTTAAGCTCGTTGGCAGCAAGCCATGTGTAGAATCTGTTGCGGATTTCATCATTAGGTATTATTGAATACGAGCTTACGATTCCTGCTATATTGAAAGTCTTCGATGGCGCACCGAATGTTATGCTGCATTGTGCCGCCTTATCGGAAGCCGTAGCAAAGGGTACATGTGTGTTTCCCCAAAGTGCCATGTCGCAATGTATCTCATCGGAGATTACAAGGATATTATGGTCATAGCAGAATTCCGCAAGACGTGCCAGCGTGTCTTTGTCCCATACTATGCCTGCCGGGTTATGAGGATTCGACAGAATAAGCACCTTACATTTATCATTCGCCACCTCTTCAAGATTATCGAAGTCCATAGAGTATGAGCCGTCGCTGTTCTCTTTCAGCGGGTTGTATACTACCTCTCTGCCGTTTCCCTCCGGCGTAAGGCGGAAGGGATGGTATACCGGCGGCTGTATGATAACTTTTTCATCAGGTTTGGTAAATACGTTTATCACCATTCCTATTCCCTTCACTATGCCCGGGATATAGCTCAGCCATTCCCTTTTCACGTCCCATCCATGATGGTCTTTGATCCATTTCTGCACCGTGGGCCAATAGTCTTTTGGCTCTACCGTGTATCCGAAGAGGGAATGTTCAAGGCGTCGGCGCAGAGCATCTGTTATAAACTCAGGGGTTTCGAAATCCATATCCGCCACCCATAGAGGCAGAAGGTCAGCCCTTCCGTAGCGCTCGGCAAGCACCTCATGCTTAAGGTCGCCACTTCCTGTGCGGTCTACAATCTTATCAAAATCGTACATTTCACCTTATTATATATATTGTCCACTCGTCAACTTATCTACCGAGAGCCTGACAGATGTCTTCAAACACGTCATCCATATCTTCGAGTCCGATAGAGAGTCTTACCGTTGTGTCGAGCACATCCATTGCAGCCCGCTCCTGGTCTGAGAAGTTACCGAATATAGTACTTGCCGGATGTATGGCAAGAGTCTTGTTGTCAAAGAGATTAGTGGCACGGCGCACAAGCTTCAGGTTGTTTATCATAGCGAAGCATGCCTCCTTGCTTTCCAAGTCGATGGTCATCATGGCACCAGCCGTCTTTCCGAACTGTTTCTCCGCCATTGCATGATACGGGTTGTCTTCCAGTCCCACATAGTTCACCTTCTTTATCTGTGGCAACGTGCATAGCTTCTTTGCAAGATACAGAGTGTTCTGGCTCTGCACACGATAGCGTGCATCAAGAGTCTCGAGTCCGAGCGACTGCATATAAGCCACATGAGGCGTCATATAAGCTCCAAAGTTGAAAAGCATCTCGTTCTTTATCCTCTGTCCAAAGCCACGTGTCGTGCCATAGTCCATTATCAGTCCTCCAAGAGTTGTTGCTCCTCCTGATAGATACTTGGTGCTCGACACCACTTCAATATCCACACCCAGTTCCTTTGCCGAGAACTGTGTGAACGGAATGACTGTAGTGTCAGCCACAAGCGGCACGTTATATTCATGTGCCAAGGCAGCAAGCGCCTTCAGGTCAGCCACCTCCATCTGCGGGTTGGTTATTATCTCAAGGAATATGCAGCACGTGTTCTCGTCCATCCGAGACCTCACCTCGTCGATGTCCAGCAAGTTGCACAGCCGTGGCTCCACACCGAAACGTTTCAGCGAATCGGTAATCAGCGCAAAGGTGTTTCCAAACATATGGCGCGACGTGACAATGTTTTTCCCTGCTGCGGCAAGAGCCATCAGCGTGTTGCTTATAGCTGCCATTCCAGACGACATTGCCACCACATTGCTTGCTCCCGTTATTGCCTTCACCTTATCCTCAAGATACATCACTGTCGGATTCATCACTCTTGAATAATCCGGCGCAATCACTCTTCCCGTAAAAGCATCTGCCATATCGGCAGCTGTTTCAAACTCGTATGCCGCAGTATGGTATACCGGCATACTCAACGAACCATATACGTCACTCTTTCCAAACGGAGTGTCAATAGCCTTTGTCTGATTTTTCATTTCCTTTATTTTAGTTTGTTTTTTTATGCGTGCAAATTTACAGTAAATTGAATTATTAACGGAAACATCAGCAATAAATATTAATAATAAACCACAAAAGTGATATGTTTACAGCAAATAATACATATATTTGCATAATACTTAGCTGCACTCGGCAAACTGAGAGTAAACTCTCTTTGCGCTCATTTGCAAAGTATTTGCAAAGCAACAAGCCCTTCGACATTCACCTATTTACGATGTAACAACATTGTAATATCGTTGAAACACGTATGAACAACGGCTTGAATACCTTTGCCGACGAAATATAAAGACAATAGAAATGGAAACAAAAAGTAACATTCTGGTAGTTGATGACGAACAGGATCTGTGTGAAATCCTGAAGTTCAATCTTGAAACTGAAGGCTACAACGTTGATATGGCAAATTCTGCAGAAGAAGCTCTCGACATGGGAATAGAGAAGTACGACCTGCTCTTACTCGATGTTATGATGCGCGGCATGTCGGGATTTGCCCTCGCAAAAAGGCTCAAGGAGAACCCGTTGTCTGCCCACATCCCGATAATATTCCTTACAGCGAAAGACACGGAAAACGATACCGTGACAGGATTCAACCTCGGAGCCGACGACTATATCTCCAAACCTTTCTCCCTCCGAGAAGTGATGGTCAGGGTGCGTGCCGTATTGCGACGTACGAAAGAGAAGGACGACATGCCTCACAGCAATATCATCAACTATCAAGGACTGGAGCTTAACCTCGACAAAAAGACGGTAAGCATCGACGGAGAGGACATTCCTTTCACCAAGACTGAATTTGAAATTCTGCATCTGCTGCTCGACGAAAGGGGCAAGGTGTTCTCACGACAGGAGCTAATAGACCGCATCTGGCCGAAAGACGTTCTCGTGCTCGACAGAACAGTTGACGTGAACATCACCAGACTGCGCAAGAAGATAGGCAGATTCTCAAAATGCATCGTTACAAGGTTAGGCTTCGGATATTATTTCGATGCCTGAACATTATATAATCCACAAAAAATATGAACAGAACATCTGTAGGAACAAAATTATACTGGGGAGTAATGGCTGTGTTCATGCTGTTCGCCGTTTCATTCATTGTCTTCCAGCACGACCGCGAGAAGAGATATAAGATAGACGTTCTCGACACCAGACTGCAAGACTACAACGAACACATGGCTGAAGTGCTAAGCATAAACAAGAACATGTCGGAGAAGAACATCGACAAGTATGTAAAGTCGCATTACGAACAGGATTTGCGTGTCACGCTCATTGACATGAAAGGCAGAGTGTTCTATGATAACAAATACAAGAACTATTCCTCGCTCGAAAACCATCTGGGCCGCAACGAGATTAAGGAGGCCTTGAAGCATGGGGAGGGCTACGACATCGACCGCAAAAGCTCTACCCTCGGACAGAAGTATTTCTACTCCGCCACTTGTTTTCCGCAGCAGAAGTTCATAATAAGAAGTGCCCTGCCATACAACAACAGTCTGGCGAAGACGCTACAGACAGACCAGCACTATCTATGGTTTGCACTTGTTGCCATGTTACTGCTTACCATATTATTATATAGGTTCACCCACAGACTCGGAATGAACATAATGAAGCTGCGTACCTTCGCAGACAGGGCTGACCACAACGAAAGTCTCGAAACGGAAGACCTTGTAGCGTTTCCAAGTGATGAGCTGGGCGAAATTGCGGAGAAGATTATCAAGCTGTATAAAAGGCTGCAACACACCAAGAAGGAGCAGAACATACTGAAGCGGCAGCTCACACAGAACATCGCCCATGAGCTGAAGACTCCGGTGGCAAGCATACAGGGATATCTGGAGACGATTCTCGACAACCCGAAGACCAACGAGGCGATAAAGCAGCAGTTCCTTGAGAGATGCTATGCACAGGCACAGCGGCTCACTTCTCTGCTTCGCGACATTTCCACCCTGAACCGTCTTGACGACGCATCCGAAATGCTGACCGACTTCGAGAAAGTAGACATATCGCAAACCGTAACCAACATACAGAAGGAGACAGCCCTGCAGATGGAAGAGAACGACATGTGTCTCGTAAACAAACTGCCCGACAATATAATCATCCCTGGCAACCACTCGCTGCTATACAGCGTGTTCCGTAACCTTACCGACAATGCCATCGCCTATGCCGGCAAGGGAACGACGGTGACCATAAGCGCTGAGGAAGAAGACAGCAAATGGCACTTCACCTTTGCCGACAACGGAACGGGTGTGCCATACGAACACCTCAAAAGACTCTTCGAACGCTTCTACCGCGTAGACAAAGGACGAAGCCGCAAGATGGGAGGAACAGGACTCGGACTCGCCATCGTAAAGAACGCAATACTGCTGCATGGAGGCACGATAAGCGTGAGAAATGCAGAAGAGGGAGGACTCGTCTTCACCTTCACGTTGAAGAAATAAAAAAACAGACTTGCCTTTTTATCATTACAAGAATTTGCCATCTTCATTTATTTTATTATATTTGCAGAAAATAATTTAACCTGAATATGAAAATAAATGAAGCTGGCAAAGAACATGCCGAGACCATAGCTACGCTGATAATGGCAGCAATGACCAACGAGTGTTGCCTTTATTTTGCAGGAGAGAAACATACCATTGACGATTTCCACAGGATGATGACCGAACTTGTGGAAATGGAAGACTCGCAATACAGCTATAGGAATACCCTTCTGGCTACAAGCGAAGACGGAAGGGTTATGGGAGCATGCGTTTCATACGACGGCGCAAAGCTGCATGAACTAAGAAGACGTTTCATCGATGCTGCCAAGAGTCATTTCGACAGAGACTTCAGCAATATGGACGATGAGACGCAGGCTGGCGAGCTGTATCTTGACAGCCTTGCCGTATTCCCGGAGTTCAGAGGACACGGCATAGCAACGGAACTGCTCAAAGCTTCTATAGAAAAAGCAAGAAACATGGGATTGCCTATGGCAGGACTGCTCGTAGACAAAGGAAATCCTAAAGCAGAAAAACTATATATAAGAGTAGGATTTGAATACTCCAACGATGCCACATGGGGCGGACACCCCATGAAACACCTCGTATACAGCACACAGAAATAACAAAAGAAGGAGGTACTATGCAAGACAGCAAATATCTTATAGCCAACGAAAGAGACGCACTGTGGGGACTTACCGTAAGCACAGTGGGCATGGACATGTTGCAGCCTGGTGACCCTTACCCGACAAGAGGACATGCCGGCGGCTACTACTTTGACGTGAACAAAGGCAGAATACTTGATGAATACCAGATGCTCTACCTCATGGAAGGGGAAGGAATATTCTCATCGGAACACGTCAAGGACCAAAAGATAAAAGCTGGCGACATATTTCTCTTGTTTCCTAACGAATGGCATACATACCATCCTCTCCATGACTCTAAATGGAAGAGCTATTGGATTGGATACAAAGGCAGAAACATGGACGACAGGGTGAGATACGGATTCCTGTCGCCAGAGAAGCCTATATACCATGTAGGCTACTGTCCGGAAGTGATACAGCTCTACGAAGCCGCAATGAAAGCGGCAAAAGAAGAGGCAGCGTTCTCGCAGCAGGTGCTGGCAGGCATTGTAAACAACCTCATCGGAGTGATGTACTCCAAGGAGAGGAATATCATCCTGAACAAAGACAGAGGAAAGGTGGACATCATAAACAAGGCAAAAATGATAATACGCGACGAAGTGGAAAGCAGAATCACCATACAGGAGATTGCCGAACAGATGGGTATGGGATACTCCAACTTCCGCAAGCTCTTCAAGGAGTTTACGGGTGTTTCGCCGGCACTCTACCAACAGGAGCTGAAACTGCAGAAAGCCAAAGAGCTGCTCTCCACGACAGGCATCAGAATAAAGGAGATAGCATACCAGCTGAACTTCGACTCACCGGATTACTTCTCAAGCAAGTTCAAAAACAAAGTGGGATGCAAGCCAAGGGAATACAGAGAGCAGATGGGCTTCACAAACAACAAGCACGATGTCACCACCTGACGATGTACACGGCACAAAGTGCTTATTTATTAACTTTTATTTTGTCCCTTCAACATTTTTAATTACTTTTGCAGAAGTATTCAAAAACGGCATAAGGGCAGTTCTGCCATAAACAAACAGAACTGCCCTCTTTTTATTTTATCATTTTCCAATTCAGATGAATAGTACATTAGATTTCAAACCACAACTGTTCTCCACACTGAAGAACTACAACAGAAAGAATTTCATGTCAGACCTCATGGCAGGCATCATTGTAGGCATCGTTGCCTTGCCGCTTGCCATTGCCTTCGGTATTGCATCAGGAGTAACACCGGAGAAGGGCATCATCACTGCCATCGTGGCTGGCTTCATCATCTCCCTGCTGGGTGGAAGCAAGGTGCAGATCGGCGGACCTACAGGAGCCTTTATCATTATCATCTATGGCATCATACAGCAGTATGGCTTTGAGGGACTGACCATCGCCACTCTGATGGCAGGTGCCTTCCTCATCCTGTTCGGCATACTGCATCTCGGCACCATCATCAAGTTCATCCCCTACCCCATCGTCGTGGGATTCACAAGCGGAATAGCCGTAACCATCTTCACCACTCAGATAAAGGATCTCTTCGGACTAAGCATAGACAAGGTGCCGAGCGACTTTCTTGAGAAGTGGTGGTGTTACCTTTGCAACTTCAACACCATCGACTGGTGGTGCGCCGCTGTGGGAATACTCAGCGTAGTGATAATAGCCATCACACCTAAGTTCAGCAAGAAGATTCCCGGCTCGCTCGTTGCCATCATAGTAATGACCGTGGCGGCTCTGCTGCTTAAGCAGTTTGCCGGAGTAACCACCATCAAGACCATCGGCGACCGCTTCTCCGTAAGCAATGCCATCCCTGAGGCACACATGCCGGAGATAACATGGGAAACGATAAAGAGCCTTGTGGCACCAGCCCTTACCATCGCTGTGCTCGGAGCTATAGAGTCGCTGCTCTCAGCTACCGTTGCCGACGGTGTCATCGGCGACCACCACAACTCCAACACCGAGCTTATAGCACAAGGTGTGGCAAACCTCGCCTCTCCTATATTCGGAGGCATACCGGCAACAGGAGCCATTGCCCGCACCATGACCAATATCAACAACGGCGGCAAGACACCTGTCGCAGGCATCATCCATGCCGTAGTGCTGCTGCTCATCTTCCTCTTCTTCATGCCACTGGCAAAATACATCCCTATGGCTTGTCTGGCGGGAGTGCTCGTCATTGTGTCCTATGGCATGTGTGGCTGGCGTTCGTTCCTTGCTCTGATGAAGAATCCGAAGAGCGACGTTACCGTGCTGCTCATCACCTTCTTCCTGACCATCATCTTCGACCTTACCGTAGCCATCGAAGTAGGACTTATCATCGCCTGTCTGCTGTTCATGAAGCGTATGTCGGAGACTACCGACGTAAAGGTCATCATGGATGAGATAAACGAGGAGAGCGACATGATAAAGGGTAATCTTGAGCATCTCACCATCCCCAAAGGCGTGGAGGTATACGAAATCAACGGTCCTTACTTCTTCGGTGCCGGCAACCGTTTCGAAGAGATTATGGCAGCCTTCGGCGACCGTCCCAAGGTGCGTATCATCCGCATGCGAAAGGTACCGTTTGTAGACTCCACCGGAATCCACAACCTCACCAACCTTTGCGAGATGAGCAAGAAGGAGGGCATCCAGGTTGTTCTCTCCGGAGTCAATCCAAGTGTCCATACAGCTCTTGAGAAAGCAGGATTCTATGATTCCGTAGGCAAGGAGAACATCTGCAGCCACATCAACATCGCCCTTGAAAGAGCCAACAAGATTGTGGAGGAATAATCCGGATTTCAACAGGACATAATAGCCCTACATTCAAGAACAGACTCACTATTGTTATTGCTGCAACCGTAATGATATTACTTGCAGCAATAACAATAGGATATATCAAGATACCAATCTGCATAAAATCGGAAGTATCTTTTTTGTCATATCAGCAATTTTATATATCTTTGCCATCTTAATACAGAAAAACAATAGAGAGAAACTGTAATTATGGACTTTATGTCACGCTTTTCAAGAAAGCAAATCGTTGCGCTGTCTGTTGCAGCATTG
>URLQ01000108.1 GCA_900548745.1 uncultured Prevotella sp. | reverse complement strand
CCGCGGCAGCGGAATCGCCGTCGTCCTGGTATTGATTATCGGTTATGTGCTTTGTGCCATAGCGTATCTGTTCACAGCCCTTACCCGCTTTGCCATCAGTCGCAAGCGCGAGTATATGGCAGATGCCGGTGGAGCCGAGTTGTGTGGCAATCCGCTTGCCCTCGCCTCAGCCCTTAGGAAGATAAGCGGCGACCCTGGCCTGCAGGGCGTAAAGCGTGATGATGTGGCACAGCTGTTCATCATCCATCCGCAGAAACTGTCTGCCGGTGGTGCTATGAGTATGCTTTCATCGCTGTTCAGTACCCATCCGGACACGAAGAAGAGAATAGAGATACTTGAGCAATTCTGATAAGCGGCAAGTGATTAACGAATGGCGGTTAGCGGGATATAATGCAGGTTGGGGCTTGCAGATACATCCTTTCCTAATCCCCGTTCCTTAATCATTTGTCGTTGTTTTATATCTTATATTGTGCCCGTTTGGTTAATATAAGGTGTTGTATTGTGCTTTTTCCCCTTAAACTATAGCTATTAAGGAATAAAATTCTTATATTTGCCCTGATTTACATATATGCTCAATGGGTAAATATTAGGCATGACATGAAAAAAAATCTGAAAACAACCATAAAATGGGGTGGGGTGGCTTTGGCAGCACCTTTCGTCCTCTTTATAATATTATCCGTACTCTTGTATGTTCCGCCGGTACAGAACTGGGCGGTGAAGACCGTTGCCGGCTATGCTTCAGAGAAGACCGGCAAGCAGATTGCCGTGGAACATGTATGTCTGTCATTCCCTCTCGACCTCAGCATCGACGGCTTCAAGATGATTCAGCGCAACGATTCCCTGCCGCAGGTGAGAGACACCGTGGCGGATGTGGGCAATCTTACGGTGAGCGTCAGGCTCTTGCCGCTGTTCCGTCAGCAGGTAGATATTGACCGGCTTGACTTCACCCGTGTGAAGATGAACACTGCCGACTTTATCCATGAGGCACGTGTGAAAGGCACTATCGGCAGACTCTCCGTGAAGAGCCATGGTATAGATTGGGGCAAGGAGACGGTAAACGTTGACGATGCTCTGCTCAAGGATGCCAACGTAAAGGTGGAACTCAGCGACACTGTGCCACCTGATACCTCAAAGACACCAACCTATTGGAAGATAAAGGTGGAGAAACTGAATGTGGAAAACACCACTGCCGACATACACATGCCCGGCGACACCCTTGCCGTAAAGGCTTTTCTCGGCAAGGCGGAAGCCCGTAACGGCTACTTCGACCTCTTCCGTAACTCCTACGACGTGGAGCATTTCGCCCTTACGGATGGAAACATAGCCTACAACAACAACTTCGAACCGCATAGGAAAGGCTTCATCGACCCTAACCATATCCTTCTTGAGAAAGTGGCGATAGGCATAGACTCCTTGCACTTTATGGCTCCACAACTGTCGCTAACGTTGCGCAACTGTGCCTTTAGGGAAAGCAAAGGAATAGAGATTCGCAATGCCTCCGGTCTTGTTCTTATGGATTCTCTGCGGCTGTCATTGCCTAAGTTTGTTCTCCATACGCCCGACTCCTGGCTGAAGGCAAGGCTCGACATGGATATGAATGCCTTCAGCGACTCCTGTCCGGGCAAGCTAAAGCTTACGGCAGACGCTTCGTTTGCCAAGCGAGACATCATGCGCTTCATGGACGGAATGCCGAAGCAGTTTCGCAATGCGTGGCCCGACAAACCGATGATGGTAAATACCGTGCTGAGCGGAAATATGAAACGCATGGATTTCCGCCTGCTCAACATTGTACTTCCATCAGCCATGAAGGTAAATGCCAGCGGCTATGCAGCAAACTTTACAGATACAAAACGCCTGAAGGCAGACATCAACTTCAAGGCGACGGCATATAATACAGGATTCCTTATGGCTCTTGCCGGCAAGGATGCCCTTGGCCCTGCACGTATACCATCCGGAATAGCCCTTGGCGGAAACGTGAAGACAGACGGCAACCAGGTATATGTTGCCGACCTTACGATGCGTGATGGCGGTGGTTCTGTAAAGGCAAAAGGCAGCTTCAACATGCCAAAGATGGCATACAGAGCCAAGGTTACGGCACGTGGGCTGCAACTTCAGCATTTCCTTCCGTCTATGGGTATGAAGGACTTCAGCGGAGACCTCACCGTAAGCGGCAGAGGCACCGACCCTATGTCGAAAGGCATGACGGTGGATGCAAGTGCCGACGTGCAGAAGTTTATCTACGACAACTATCATCTCTCAGGCATAAATGCCAAGGCAAAGCTGACTGACGGCATACTGCATGCCTCGCTGAACAGCAGTAACGACCTGCTTGACGGCCTCGTCAGCGTAGATGGTCTTATCAACAGCAAGAAGGTGGATGCCACACTGTCTGCCGACATCAACCGTGCCGACCTCTACAAGCTCGGACTCGTCAAGGGACCTCTCAAGGCTTCTTTCTGCTGTCACTTCGATGTTGCCACGGATATGAAAGAACGCTATATGCTGCGTGGAGGTACGAGCGACGTCACTATCATTGACTCCGCAAAGACATACCGTCCGCTGAACATAACGTTCGACATCCTCACCGACCGCGACACCACCCGTGCTCTTGTAGACTGTGGCGACTTCTATCTGAATATGAATGCCGGCGGAGGATACAGAAGTCTGCTTTCGAAGCTTGACAGCTTCACAGGCATTCTTTCCAAGAACTTAAGAGAGCGGCGTATCGACTATATCGCTCTGCGACAGTCGCTGCCCGAAGCCGACATAAGACTTACGTCGGGTAAGGAGAACGTGTTCAGCCGTTTCCTGAAATACTCCGGCTACACCTTCAAGAGCATTAATATGGATATGCACACGTCCGCCCTTTCGGGAGTGAACGGTACAATGGAACTTGACGAACTTACGGCGGCAGACGTGCGTCTCGACACTATACGCTTCAACATAGTGTCGGATTCGCTGAACTGTACCTACAACGGACAGGTACGCAATGCCCGCAACAATCCGCAGTATGTCTTCAACGCCCTCTTCGAAGGCTATCTCTTTGACCGCGGAGCAGGTCTTGATGTCAGCGTATACGATGCCAAGGAGCGTCTTGGAGTCAAGCTCGGAGCTACGGCATCGCTCGAAGATAACGGCGCACGACTGCATCTGCTGACCGATGATATAGTGCTTGGCTACAAGAAGTTCTCTGCCAACGACGATAACTATCTCTTCTTGTCTGACGATAGCAGAGTGTCGGCAAAGCTAAACCTGCGTGCTCCCGACGGTACGGGATTGCAGGTGTATACCGACGATGACAACCTGGATGCGTTGCAGGATGTTACCGTCAGTCTCAACGACTTCGACCTCTCCAAGATAACCTCCGTATTGCCGTATCTGCCGAGGATTACGGGAAAGATGAACGGTGACTTCCATGCCATACAGACGGAAAGTCAGATTACTGTATCTTCAAACCTCTCAGTAGACAAGATGACCTACGAGGGATGTGCGATGGGTGATGTAAGCACCGAATTCGTTTATATGCCGAAAGACGACGGCACACACTATATCGATGCCATGCTATTCAGCAACGATACAAAGGTGGCAACGCTCATCGGCACGTATCATCCTGCCGGAAAGGGTGTTATAGATGCCGAACTGAATACCGACCATTTGCCTCTCTCGCTCGTAAACGGATTCATACCGCAACAGCTCTTCGGCTTTGAAGGCGATGCCGACGGCAAGATTTCAATCAGAGGGTCGCTCGACAAACCGGTTGTCAACGGAGAAATGTATCTCGACTCCACATCTCTCGTAAGTGTTCCATACGGTGTGACGCTCAGATTCAGCAACGACCCCGTACGGGTGGTTGACAGCAAGCTGCTTTTCGAGAACTTCGAGGTTTACGGCCACAACGACAACCCTCTTAATATATATGGTGACATAGACTTTGCCGACCTCAACAGCATAATGATGGACGTGAGGATGAGGGCAAAGAACTATCAGCTTATCAACTCGAAGGAGAACTACCGAAGCGTGGCGTTCGGTAAGGCGTACATTGACTTCTTCGGCTTCGTTAGAGGACGTCTCGACAATCTGAAGATGCGAGGCAGACTCAATGTGCTTGGCAATACCGACGTGGCATATATCCTCAGGGACTCGCCTCTTACAACAGACAATCAGATGGAAGGACTCGTGAAGTTTGTGAGCCTGAATGATTCTACGCAGCAGAGCGTGGTACATCCGCCGCTGACGGGTCTTGATATGGACGTGTCTGTAAATGTAGACCAAGGCGCGCATGTCATGTGTTACCTCAATGCCGACCATTCAAACTACATCGACCTTATGGGAGGCGGTGACTTGCGTATGACATACGACCCGCTTAACGAACTGCGACTCAGCGGAAAGTATACCCTCAACAACGGTCAGATGAAATACGCCCTGCCGGTAATACCGCTGAAGACGTTCACCATAGAGAACGGCAGCTATATAGAGTTTACCGGCGACATAATGAATCCTAAACTTAACATCACCGCCACGGAGGAGACGAAAGCCACGGTAGGCACCGATGGAAAGCAGGGCAGAAGCGTACTCTTCAAGTGTGGAGTGGTTATCACCAGGACTCTCAATGATATGGGTCTTGAGTTTACTCTCGATGCTCCGGAGGATATGTCGCTGCACAATGAACTGCAGGCTATGAGCGTGGAGCAGAGAGGAAAGCTCGCCGTCACGATGCTTACCACGGGAATGTATCTTGCTGATGGCAATACCGGTGGATTCTCCATGAACAGCGCCCTCAGCTCATTCCTGCAGAGCGAGATAAACAGTATTACGGGTAACGCTCTGCGTACGCTCGACCTGAGCTTCGGCATAGACAACTCTACGGATGCTTCAGGAAATATGCACACCGACTATTCATTCAAGTTCGCAAAACGCTTCTGGAACAACAGGCTGAAGATTATTGTGGGAGGAAAAGTATCATCGGGAGCTGAAGACCCCAACCAGAACGAGTCGTTCTTCGATAACGTTACCTTTGAGTATCGTCTCGGCGACACGTCAAATAAATACCTGCGTCTCTTCTACGACAACAACTCCTATGACTGGCTCGAAGGTACCACACAGGAGTTCGGAGTCGGCTTTACATGGCGAAAGACTATGCAGCACTTCCGCCACCTGCTAAGAAAGGAAAGGGTGACACAGCCGCAGGGCAGACTGCCGCAGCAGAATAATATGCCGCAGCAGGGCGCAGCCCAACAGTCTGGCAAGTCACAGCCGACAGGACAGCCACAACAGTCGGGACAGGGCGCACAGCCTCTGTTGCAATACCAGCCGCAGTCGCCTAAAGGCTCGCAACAACCCCAGTCGTCACATAACAATAAAACAAAGCAGCAATGAAATATATCTCACAGATAATACCCCTTCTGCTTGCCGTCCTCCTTGTCGGCTCCTGCTCCTCAACGAGTAGTGTGCCGGAGGGCGACCAGCTATATATAGGCTTGAAGCCCATAGAATATAAGGAATACGAGAAGAACGACCATTTCTATTCCGTGCAGGAAGAAGTGGAGGCTGCCCTTGCCACCGCACCCAACGGTGCCTTCTTCGGCAGCTCATACCACCGCACCATACCATATAAGCTATGGATCTGGAACAACTTCTCCAATTCGGAAACAAAACTCGGCAAGTGGATAGCCAAGACTTTCGGTAGTGCCCCCGTTCTGATGAGCTGGGTGAACCCGGAACTGAGAACGTCCGTTGCGCAGTCTGTACTCCGAAACCACGGCTATCTCGGAGGCACCGTAAGCTATATGGTGGAACAGCAGAAGAATCCCAAGAAGGCAAAGATAGCATATACCGTGAACATGAACGAGCTGTCTACTGTAGACACGCTGGAATATGTTAACTTCCCGTCGCTTTCCGACAGTCTGATAAGACTGCATGCCGACGAAGCTCGCATAAAGCCTGGCGACCCTTTCGATGTGTCTGCCCTCGATGCTGAGCGCAGCCGCTTATCAACTCTCTTCCGCAACAACGGATTCTACTATTACCAACCGTCATATGCCTCGTATCTTGCCGACACTCTTGCCGTTTCCGGTAAGGTGCATCTGCGTCTGCAGCTTGCCGACAACATACCTGCGGCAGCCAACCACAAGTGGTATATAGGCAAGATGAATGTGAACATAATGAAGCAATCGATGGAACAGCTGAGGGATACATTCACCTATCGCCGCCTCACTCTTGCCTTCAACGGCAGGAAACCGCCTATCCGTGCTCGTCTGCTTTTGCGCCATCTGCGCCTGCTGCCTAAGCAGCAGTTCAGCTATGACGCATACATGGAGAGTGCCGACAGGCTCAGCAACTCCGGACAGTACAGCTCCGTGCAGTTTGCTTTCACGCCGCAGGATACGACAGCCCTCTGCGATACGCTCGACATGACGGTGAGCTGCGTGCTCAACAAGCCGTACGAAGCATACGTGGAGACCAACTATAGTAATAAGATAAACGGTAGGACGGGTCCGGAAATTGTGGTCGGATTCAAGAAGAAGAATGCTTTCCGAGGCGGTGAGGTGATTGACCTCAACCTGCACGGAGCCTATGAATGGCAGACAAACGGACAGGGCAGCGACTATAACTCGTATGAATACGGAACAGACCTCTCGGTCTCCTTCCCGCGAATGATTGTGCCTTTCCTGAAGCCTTATCGCTATTATAATACGCCAACCACAACGGTTCGCGCTTCGACAAACGTGGTAAACCGCCCCGGCTACTTCAAGATGCACACCGCTTCGGGCGACTGGACATATAAGTGGCAGCCCACGGATAGGAAGAAGCATGAGTTCAGTCCGCTTACTATTAAGTATCAGCATCTTACTTATGCCACGCATAAGTTCGACTCCATCATGTATGCCAACCCGTATCTCTATGCCACCATGCAGGACATCTTCATTCCGAAGATGATATACTCCTTCACGTATACCAGTCCGAAGAAATACCGCAATCCTATATATTGGAACATTACCGCTTCCGAGGCTGGCAACATCCTCTCGCTCGGCTATATGGCGGCAGGAAAGAAATGGGGAGACGAAGGAAAGGAGATGTTCAAGAATGCCTATGCACAGTTCTTCAAGATTGAGAGTGACTTCACGAAGACTTGGGCTACAGGACTGAAGTCGCAGCTCGTAGGCCACATCAATGTCGGACTTGTGTATTCCTATGGCAATATGAAGGCTACGCCATACAGCGAACAGTTCTATGTGGGTGGTGCCAACAGCATACGTGCCTTTCCGGTACGTAGCGTCGGTCCTGGCAGCTACTATACCGATGAGGCACGCCTGTCGTATCTCGACCAGACTGGTGATATGAAGTTTCTTGCAAACCTTGAGTATCGCTTTAATCTGTTTGGCAATCTGTATGGAGCAGCCTTCATTGATGCTGGAAACGTATGGGGACTGAAGGACGACGGTTATCGTTCCGGCGCAAGGTTCAAACTGAAGAACATAGCCAAGGAGATGGCTCTTGGCACAGGAGTCGGTGTGCGTTACGACCTCGAGTTCCTCATTCTCCGTCTTGACTGGGGTGTAGGTCTCCACATGCCATACGATACGGGCAAGAGTGGTTACTACAACATCCGCAGGTTTAAGGACAGTCATAGTCTTCACCTTGCAGTAGGTTATCCATTCTAAACCATTTGCTTTTATACCGTCATACATATAGAAAAGTTTGAATATAGTCTTTATTCAATAAAATAAAAGCTTTATTTATTTAAATACAGCCCTTGTTTAAATAAATAAAGCCTTTATTTTAATTTTAATCATTGGTTTCTGGTTTTTTTAGCCTTTGGATATGATTTTTCTGACCTTGGACTAATTATTTATATGGGCTTGTTCTCATCTTTTTGTTTGTTTTTATTCCTATGGTATTTTACTGATATTCGTCGGTAGCTTGACGAGTTGGGTCGCACAAGACGTCACCAAGCGCTTCCTTAAGAATAGACAGTTGACCGCCACGCCTCAGGATATCTATGCGTGAGCGTATCCCGTCGGTGATTCTTCTTATTTTTTTCTTCCGTCATTTTGCTTGTCTTTTTATTGATAAGTGAGCATTATCCATAAAAGATAAACACGAATATTGTTCTTTTTTGCTGGTTTAATTACAAAATCCTTGTCTATATCGCCAATATTGTTGCGTTTGCAAGCTTGCAAATGTACAAATAATTTGTATGGTGGTTATAATACTGTAAATTTGGCGGCATGTTTAATTAAAATATTGATGAGTATGAAAGGACATTTATTATTGATTGTTGTGAGTTTTTTGTTCTCTGCCAATGTAATGGCACAAGACAAAAGGAATTCTGATAAATGGAGTCACCAACTTTAAAACATGTAGAAATGGATTATACAATTATAACCAAACATTCTGAAACAATAAAGTTTTTAAAAGTGTTCCAGGATAAAAAAAGCGGAAAAGTAATTGAATCAAGGAAAATATTGAGAGACAGCTTCTATTTTTTACGGCGGAAAGACATGTTATTGGTGCTCAAAGCCTTTCTATACGGAAGCAAGGCAGATATGGATTGGGTGTCTTTGAGAATGCAAAAACTATGGTTTCCGGAACTTATGCCACTCCTCAAAAAAAGATGGCTATCTGTTCAGGCAAAAGAAGTGGCCCTTTTCATCATACATAATACAAACAGGGATTATGTGTTGTCGCAAAAGCATTTGCTCATAAAGACATTGGGCTATTATCAATATCTTGCCGAAACAGCTCCTTGGGGAGAGGACAAGATCGTTTCTCCTTCTCTCGACCTTCCAGATTACGCACTTTCAAGAGCTGAATATTGTAGGGCCTGTTTTCTTTATGGAATACCGACAGACAAAAATGAAATTCTCAAGTCCTTTTTTCAGAACATAATAGAATCTCTTGGCTATGAAGACAGTCCTGATTGGGGGCGTTGTTATAGCCAGCCACATGATATAAATATGGCATGGGTACAGGATTGGAGAACGGAATTCAGTCCGGTTTTATACCTTGATTTCTTGTTGAAGCGAGCAAATGTGGAATTGATAATCCAGACAATGAGGGATTTGAACATGAAAAAGGAAATGGAAATCCTTTGGGAGTGGAAAGAAAAAATGATTGACTCATTTCAATGCTATTCCTCATTTGAGGACATTGAATGTTTCTGCAAATACATTGTAATTAAAGTGAGGGAGAATTTCCCGCCTCAATTTTCCTACATGCTTCCGAAACGAGAGGAAGCCCCCACTGATGGCAACAAACAAAAGGAATAAGAATCCATAAAACAGATAACCCAAATAAACATCCGAAGATGAAAACACTAAAACTATTTGTTGCCATCCGCGCTTGTTATCCTTGGGATGAAGTGAAAAGTATTTTATTCAGAAAAGAAAATTGATACAGATATGAAAGAAAACAAACATTACACTCCTAGACTGATTGGCTCATTCCTTCTGAGTAGTATCATAGGAGGGGGACTGAACATTCTGGTTTCCCTGGTTCTTGTGTCAACGCTGGTGCTCGTACCGATGCTCTTGAACAGCATCTTCGACTTCAGTTTCGGCGACGCGCTACATTATGCTTCGATTCCCGTTGTAGGGAGATTCATGGCGATATACGATGGAGATGACTTCCCGATAAGACTGACGATTCTTATTGTGTTTTTCATTGTCGTCATTGCCCTTGTCATTCTGGGAGGTTTGGCTTCAGCGCTGATCAGAATAGTACAAGGGTCAAGGGTTATGACCATACTGTCAGGGATAGTATTTCTGCTGAACTTCATCAACATCATCAGCGTATTGTTCTTCGACAATGAATATAATCCCGATCTGCACGGCTTCTGGTATAATGTCGTGTCTATCTGTCTGCTTGTCATATTGTTCCTGACTGATAGTGTTATAATAATGTGCTGTTGGAATGATGGGGAAATAGAATAATTAATTTTATAATTCAAATTTATAACATATATAATCATGCGTAGAATATATACATGTATAGTAATTAACCTGAGTTCGGGATAAGAAAGTCTTTATAAAAGTTGGTAATCTCAATAATTTTT
>URLQ01000107.1 GCA_900548745.1 uncultured Prevotella sp. | reverse complement strand
TGGCTCTCCGGATAGATCACTCCTCCGTTGCCTTCGCCACCGATAACGGCACCCACTTCCTTCATCTTTGTTGTAACGTTCACTTCGCCGACGGCAGCCGCCGTGTATGTGCCGCCATAACGTTCTGTAACATCCCTCAAGGCTCTTGTGCTGCTGAGGTTTGAAACCGTGTTGCCGCCTCCCTTAGTGTTGCTGAGGATATAGTCGGCAACGGAAACGAGAGTGTATTCCTCGCCGAACATCTTGCCGTCTTCGCAGATAAAGGCAAGTCTGTCCACGTCTGGGTCTACAACGATGCCTAAATCATATCCTCCTTTTGCCATTTCTCCCATTATGCCGCCCAGGTTCTTTTCCAGTGGCTCAGGGTTATGCGAGAAGTCGCCGTCGGGTATGCCGTTCAGCACTTTGTATTCTACGCCCAGTTCCTCGAATAGGGTAGGGAGGATAATGCCTCCTACAGAATTGATGGCATCTACACAGACCTTGAAATGTGCATTTCTGATAGCCTCCTTATCCACGAGCTTGAGGTTGAGCACAGATTCTATGTGTTTCTTGTTGTAAGAGTCGTCTTTATGGTAATGGCCGAGTTTGTCTACTTCGGAATATACAAAATCTTCTCTTTCAGCAATGTCAAGTACTTCATTGCCATCTTCCTTGGTAAGAAACTCTCCCTCGCAGTTGAGCAACTTGAGTGCATTCCATTGTCTTGGGTTGTGGCTGGCGGTAATAATTATGCCACCGGCAGATTTAGACATTATCACAGCCAGCTCCGTTGTCGGTGTAGTTGCCATGCCGATGTCCAATACGTCGTAGCCCATACCCATGAGAGTTCCACAGACAACGTTTCTAACCATTTCTCCTGAGATTCTTGCATCCCTTCCAACAACGATAGTGTTGCTGTCGGATTTATGGCTTTTCCTTATGAAAGTAGCGTATGCTGTAACGAATTTCACTATGTCAAGCGGATTCAGAGTATCTCCTGTTTGTCCGCCTATGGTGCCGCGTATTCCGGAAATTGATTTTATGAGCGTCATATTATAAGTGTTCTTTTATTGTTTGATTTATATTTGTTTTCTATTCTTTATTATTATAATTAAGGTGTAAGCGAGTCATATAGAAATGTGAGAGTATTATAGAAAAAGGCAAGCATCATGCCTGCCTTTGTCTTTTTTCCTTAATATCCTCTCTGATATGTAATGTCATACAGGCAAGGGTAAACGCCGGATGTGGCGTAGCTGTGTCCTTGTGTATGCGGAACGATAATCCTTACGTGAGCGATCTCGTTATCTTCCGAATCCTGTCTTCCGAGGTTGATGTATGTGAATGGTGCGAGCCATCCGCTTGGAACGGATGTGCTGCCATAGAGACTGTACATCAGGCTCTCTCCTTTCTGGAAGGTGGCAGTAAACGTTCCGCTTGTATTTGTGACGTTCATCTTGTCTACAACGGAAATATAGTATCCAATCATGTTTGTAGACTGCAGGGAGTCTGTAAGCATGTTGTATTCCTTATATCTGCATAAGACAGTTGCCGTTTCATTGTTCTGAAGCTTCTTGCCACATCCTTTACGTATAATCTGCATGTATACTCCCGAATTGTCAAGATATACATATTCGTGTTTTGATGTGTCTGTGGTGCAGTTCTGCGCTTTAAACTCAGCTTCCGTAAGTACTTTGATGTTGTTGTCTGTTATGTACTTGTTGATAGCAGAACGCTCGCGCTTCTTCTGGTCTGCGTATGTTTCAGAGTCGCTGCAACTTGATATGGCTGTCACGATAGCCGTTAATGCCACAAATAAATAAACTATTTTCTTCATTTTCACTTTCTGATAAGTAATCTGTAAGAGCATTCTCTGCCTGTTTCTTTTGCTTGTATTCTGATAGATACAGGGACACAAGACATTGCTTCTTGCTCTTTAACGGGGCAAAAATACGAAAAAACAGTAAAATAATGGTGTAGTTGTCGTATATATTACGTTACTTTAACGTGCCATACACCTTTTATTGCCATTTAAACTCCTTTATAGCTTTGTTTACTATCATTTCTGCTTCGTCCATGGAGCAATACAGATGTCCGCCGGCAGCATTCAGATGTCCGCCGCCGTTGAAATACTGTTCCGCCATCTTGTTGCAGGGGAAATCGTCAACAGAGCGCAGGCTGACCCATATCGTGTTGGGCTTTTCCGTGTCCTCGCGCAGAGAGATGCTTAGTTTCATTCCCTTTATCTGAAGCGGCATGTTCACCAGTCCTTCCGCATCGCCTTTTATAAAGTGGAAATGCTTGAGGTCTTGTCTGGTGAGAGTGAAATATGAAGAGTGGTATTCGTTGAACACGTTCAGTTTGGTGTACATTACAAATCCCATCAATCTGAGTCGCCAAACACTGTAGTTGTTGAAGACGTTGCGGTAGATTTTGTCCTTGTTTATACCTTTCGTCAGCAGCTGGCTTATGATGAAGAATATTTCCGGACGGTTGGAGTTGTATGTAAAACCGCCGGTATCGGTCATCATTCCGCAGTAGATAGGCACTGCCACATCCTTGTCCATGCTGTCGAAGCCGCCCAGTTGCCATATTATTCTGAACACGAGTTCGCAGGTGCTGCATGCTTCAGGGTGGGAAACCTTTATTTCAACGTCGATGTTAGGGTCGAGATGATGGTCTATGAGCACCTTCTTTGCCTTGGACTCAGTTATGAAAGGTTCTATCTCCGCCGTTCTGCTTGCATCGTTGAAATCCAGACAGAACATAAGGTCGGCTTCGGATACAGTTTTTTCCACCTCTTCCTTCTTCTTGTCGTAGCGCAGGATAAAGTCCGCTCCGGGCATCCATTGCAGAAAGTTAGGGAACATGTCCGGCACTACAACCGCCACGTTTTCCTTACCTCTTTGCTTTAAGTACGCTGCCATTCCGAGAGAAGAGCCGATGGCGTCTCCGTCGGGGCTTCTGTGGCTGAATATTACAATGTTTTCAGCGTTATCAATCAGAGCGTTGAGGCTTTGCGCCTCAAGCTCTGTCAATAGATTGATGTTCATCAGTCTTGTTATTTTCTATTTGAATAGTTTTTCAGGATAAATGCCTTCGTCTACGAGTTTCTGTATGCGTTCCACGGTGCCTGGTCTGTCGGCAGCGTATGTTACGCCGAACCACTTGCTTGTAGTGTCAAGCACCTTTACGGTTGCCGTTCCGTCGTTGATGAGCTTGTTTACCATCAGCGGGATGAAGAACTCCGACTTGAGGTTTGTCATGTTCTCCGGCTTTGACAGGAACTCCTTGAAGTATTCTTCGCTATATTCAAAATATTCAGGAGTGAAGCCCCATACGTTCATTGAGACAGGAGTGTTGTCTTCAATAGCGACCCACTCTCCGTTCTCGTCCTTATAGCTTACCTTGCCGTCGATGCGCATGATTTCTGTACGCTCAACAACGGTTGTCAGGTTCTCGTTCTCGTCTTTCGAGCAGATGCCTCGTGCCACGGTGCCGTTCTCCGACAATGTGTTTCCTACACGGAATCCTACCATAGCATATTTTCCGCGGCTTCCTTCCGGCAGCTCGCTCAGGAACTTTCCGATGACCTTGAAGCAGTCGCGGTTATAAAAGTCGTCACAGTTGATGACGCAGAAAGGCTCCTTCACCACGTCCTTTGCCATCAGCACAGCGTGGTTCGTTCCCCAAGGCTTCACTCTGTCCTTCGGGCAGCTGAATCCTTCAGGGAGAGCGTCAAGGCTTTGGAAGCACAGTTCAGCAGGCACATGACCTTCATATTTCTTCAAAATCTTCTCTCTGAACTCGTCTTCAAAATCCTTTCTGATGATAAATACGATTTTGCCGAATCCAGCCTGGATGGCGTCATAGATTGAGTAGTCCATGATGGTCTCGCCGTTAGGACCGAGTCCGTCAAGTTGTTTAAGACCTCCATACCTGCTTCCCATACCAGCAGCGAGTAATACTAAAGTTGGTTTCATAATCTTTTAAAATTTTAGTTGTAAGTTATATGTTAGAAATTATATTTTATAATCTCCTTGTTTTCTTTGTTTGTTTGAAATATTCTTCTCCTGTTTGAAGTCTCCACAGTCCGTCACGTCCGTTTCATCTGTTGTCGGGTTTCTTCTGTTGGAAGATGAGTAAGACCTTTCTGTCGGAAGATTAGTCATGCTCCTCTATTGGAAAATCTGTATTCCGAACACTATGATGGCATATCTGAGGAATTTTCCTGCTGTCATGCTTACAGTAGTGACAGGAATGTTGGCCCTCATGAGTCCGAGAGCCACGGTTATGGCGCTGCCGATAATCGGTACGAAGGCGAAGAATGCCATCAGAGCTCCTCGTCCTGCCATGAATTTCTGCGCTCTTATTATTTTCTCTTCCTTTATGTGAAGATATTTCTCTATCCAGTCCATTCTGCCGAATGTCCCTATCCAGTAGTTGAACAATCCTCCGAGCACGTTTCCCACGGTGCCTGAGATAAGCAGCCACCAGGGGTCGAGTCCAGCCACTTTCAATGCTCCTATCACCACCTCGCTGTTGAAAGGCAACACGCTGCCGGCAAGCAAGGCAGAGATGAACATGCCGATGTATCCGAATTGTACTAAAAGCTCAGTCATAGTCTTTTACGTGTTTAAAATAGTGAGTTAAAAATAGTCAGTCCGATGGTCATGCAGAAGGCAAGTATGCACACGATGTTTGTAACCCGTGTTTTTGTCAGGGCAATATAGTGTGCGAATAGGCAGCTTGTGTTGACGATCATTATCGTTAGCAGCGTGTTTATGTGCTGCGGCTGAAGTACTATGAATATGATAGTCAGGATGTCTACTGTGATGAACATCTCGAAAATCATTCTTGTACGTATCTTGTCAAGATAGCTGTTTCTCATGAAATGTGTTATTCCTATTATAGAGAAGACGCACATTATGCCGAAGGTAATAGCCTTGTGCAAGTCGATGTCAGCATAGTTGAAGATGCTTTGGAAATCAGCCAGCTGCGTGAAGTGTGTGAGCAGTTCGTCAGCATTACCCGTATAGAGGTAGTAGCCGCCGATGAACCAGTAAGGAGCGATGATGCCTATTATTGAAGCCCAGAACATCTTGTGGCTCATAGCCATCATGTTGCTTGCCATCAGAATCCATAGAAAGGGCACGTAGAACAGTATCTGTACGAAGAACATGCTTGCAATGCCTAAGCAAAAGAAAGCATAGAACACCGCACCTTGTGCACGTTTGTTCTGATAGCTGCGCAGTAAGGTGAGATAGAAGAGTATGAATAATGCTTGTACGGCTATTGCGTTAAGAGAGCTGAACAGGAACGTTGCAGCGCACGTCATGGCTATGAATGAGCACGACACCATTCTGCTGTAAATTCTTATAAGGGAATTACGGTTGTTCAGCGTCATCATCATCAGACTTGAGATGGCAAAGATGGCGAGCTGTACATACATTCTTTCTCCCACTACACCGTTTGCCAACCATATTACGGCTGCATAAAGAACTGTAGCCGGGAAGGCAAAACGGCTTTCTGCCACTCTGTTTTGTAGTCTTTTTCGCATATCCTATATATCCTTTGTCCTCTTCTCATTATCTTGTAAATCCTTTTGTCCTCTTTCGGTATCTTATAACCTCTTATCCCTCTCGGCGAGAGATAAGAGGTCTGTTTTCTGTTTAAAGGTCCTGACCAATGTCTCTTCTGAAATATTTGTCAGTAAACTGAATTTTCTGTGCTTCAGTAAACGACTTGTGGAGAGCCTCCTCCTTGTCTTTGCCGTATGAGCTTACGGCAATAACTCGTCCGCCGTTGGTCACCACGTTGCCGTCTTTTACTGCCGTGCCGGAATGGAACACGATGCTTCCCTCCACCTCGTTGATGCCGCTGATAGGGTAGCCTTTGACGTATTTCTCCGGGTAGCCGCCGCTTACGA
Organism: uncultured Prevotella sp.; assembly: GCA_900548745.1. Lineage (GTDB taxonomy): Bacteria > Bacteroidota > Bacteroidia > Bacteroidales > Bacteroidaceae > Prevotella. The sequence continues at coordinate 4,233 of URLQ01000107.1, read as the reverse complement.
GCATTACGCATACCGCCGCTCTCTCGTCAAATGTTATTTCCTTCTCGTTGAGATTTCCCTGAGCCACTCCTTCGAGCAGGTCAACCAGATCGCTCTTTATGCGTAGCATCACGCTTTCAGTCTCAGGGTCTCCCATTCGGCAGTTGTATTCTATGACCATCGGCTCTCCTTCAACGTTGATGAGTCCGAAGAAGATAAATCCTTTGTAGTCGATGCCTTCTTCAGCCAGTCCTTCCACGGTAGGTCTGATGATGCGGTCTTCAACCTTCTTCATCCATTCTTCCGTTGCGAATGGCACCGGTGTTACGCTTCCCATGCCTCCTGTGTTGAGTCCTGTGTCATGTTCTCCGATGCGTTTGTAGTCTTTAGCTTCAGGCAGAATCTTATAGTTCTTTCCGTCAGTCAGTACAAACACCGAGCACTCTATTCCGCTCAGGAACTCTTCTATAACGACCTGTGCCGATGCGTTTCCGAACATACCTCCGAGCATCTCCTTCAGTTCCTTCTTAGCCTCTTCGAGAGTAGGCAGTATGAGCACGCCCTTTCCGGCGCACAGTCCGTCAGCTTTCAGCACGTAAGGTGCTTTCAGCGTTTCAAGGAATTTCAGTCCTTCCTCAAGCGAAGTGCCGTCGAAGGTCCTGTATTTTGCTGTCGGTATATTGTGTCTCTGCATGAATCCTTTTGCAAAGTCCTTAGATCCTTCGAGCACGGCGCCTTTCTTCGACGGTCCTATTACAGGAATGTTCTTTGTTCTGTCGTCGTTTTTGAAATCATCGTAAATACCTTTTACCAGCGGGTCTTCAGGTCCTACAACAACCATGTCGACACCTTTTTCAACGCAGAAGTCCTTGAGAGCCTCAAAGTCGTCAGCCTTGATGTTCACGTTTTCGCCTGTCTCTGCGGTTCCAGCATTTCCTGGTGCAATAAAAAGTTTTTCTACCTTTGGGCTTTGTGCTATTTTCCATGCCAAAGCGTGTTCGCGTCCTCCGCTGCCTAAAAGAAGTATTTTCATAATCTTGCTTGAAAAGTTTGTTTAATGGTGCAAAATTACAATATAAAGTTTATAGCGCAAAATATATTTGCAAAAAGTGCTACTCTTATTTATATAAACGTTCTTTCTTTATATATACATCTCCTTTTATATATAAGCAGTCTTTATGTAGTGCCATTTCCTTTTATATATAAAACAGCCCCTGCAACATTCCTTTCGGTGCTTGTTGCAGGGGCGTTGTATGTGTGAGGGGATTTTTATTTCAGATAATCCTCAAAATACTGAGTGATGCGTTCATGCAGATGAACACTCTTGTGTCCCATCATGTTGTGTCCCTCGCCAGGGTATGCGAAGAAGTCAGGCTGTGTGCCAGCCTCCGAGCAGGCGTTGAGGAACATGAGTGCGTTCTGCGGAACCACCGTAGGGTCGTTCATGCCGATGATAATCTGCAGCTTGCCCTTCAGATCCTTAGCCTTGTTGAGCAGAGAGGTCTTTGCGTAGCCTTCAGGATTGGTTTCAGGTGTGTCCATATAGCGTTCGCCATACATCACCTCATACCATTTCCAGTCTATGACGGGTCCGCCAGCCACACCCACCTTGAACACGTCGGGATGGTTTGTCATCAGCGAGATGGTCATGAATCCTCCGAAGCTCCATCCGTGCACACCGATGCGGTCGCCGTCGACATATGGCAGCGACTTGAGGTACTCCACTCCTGTCATCTGGTCTTGCATCTCCACCTGTCCGAGCTGGCGGAAGGTAGCCTGTTCGAACTCCTTTCCTCTGTGCTCGCTTCCGCGGTTGTCAATGATGAAGAGCAGGTAGCCTTTCTGTGCCATGTATGTCTCCCATGAGCGGCTGCTCCAGTGCCAGCGTGCGTCCACGTTGTGTGCATGCGGGCCACCGTATACGTATACCACTGTAGGGTATTTCTTGTTAGGGTCGAAGTCTACCGGTTTCACCATTCTCCAGTATAGGTCTGTTGTGCCGTCGTTAGCCTTCAGCGAGCCGCAAGAGTATTCCGGCACTTTGTATCCTTTCTCTGTCCATGGGTCTTTGGCGTCGAGTATTTTGGTCTTCTTTCCGTTCTCAGCGTTTATGATGACGATGCGTCGTGGCACGTCAGGCGTCTGATAGTTGTCGCAGATGAATTTTCCGCTTGCGCTCATTGTTGCTGCTGCGTGCCATCCCTTTCCGTTGTCGTCGATGAGAGTGCGTTTTCCGGTGTTTATGTCCACCATATATACGTTAGTCTGTATCGGGTTGCTTTCGTTTGAGATGTAGAGAATGCTCTTGCGTTTGTTGTTGAATCCGAGCATGTCTATGACTTCCCATTTTCCGCTTGTGAGCTGTTCCACTTCGAGCGACTCCGTGTTGCTTGCCATGCGGCTGCCGTGTTTGCCTATGGTGCAGAGATACAGATGGTTGTATCCGTCGGCTCGGCTTTGCATAATGAACTTGGTGTCGTCCCACGGCAGGAAGATGATAGGGTGTAGCGGCTCCACGTATTTCTCGTCAGTCTCGCGATACAGCTCCCCAGTCTTTTCTCCCGTTGCAGCGTCGTATGCCGTCAGTCTGCAGTCGTTCTGGTCTCTGTTCAGTTCGAACATATAGATTTTCTTTGCGTCCGGTGCCCATGAGATGTTGGTGAAATATCTGTCGGTAGGGTCTCCAGCGTTGAGATAGATGGTCTTGCCCGTTGTCGTGTCATACACTCCCACGGTAACCTTGTGGCTTGTCATTCCAGCCATCGGGTATTTGTCAGGTTCGTAGGTAGCCTCTCTCTCGAAGGTGTTTACCTGTGGGTAGTCAGCCACCATAGTCTGGTCCATGCGGTAGAAGGCGAGCTTTTTGCCGTCTTTGCTCCAGAAGAGTCCTTCGTTGCAGTTGAACTCGTTGCGGTGTACGGCTTGTCCGTACACTATTTCCCTGCTGCCGTCGTTGGAGATCTGTGTCGTCTTTCCCTCAGCGTCGGTCACGTAGAGGTTGTAGTCCTTCACGAATGCCTGGTTTCTTGATGTGGCGTTCCAGTCGGCAGCCATTTCAGAGCCGTGTGTCTGTTTCCACACTACGCTTTTCTTTTTGAAGTCTACGAGCATGCGTTCCTTCTTGCCTTTCAGCAAGACGAGGCTTTTGTCTGCGTATGGGAAAGATGCGCTGCCGAGGTTTCTTATTTTAGTCTCTTCTGTTGTTGCCGCCCACTTGTTAATCTGTTCAGCAGTAAAGAGCAGGGTTTCCTTGCCGTTCGTCTTGTCGACGAGCTTGCAGTCTTCCGGGTTTCTTCTTACGAGTTGGTCTCCCCACCACGTCAGGTTTCTGTATTCAGGAATCATGTTGTGGTAGTTCGTTCCGCCGAAGTTGAGGTCTTCAAGCGTAAACTGCTTGTTTTGTGCCATTCCGTTCATGGTTGATAGAATGAAAGCGGTGGCGAGCATAATAGCTCGTGCCACCCTGTTTGCATAAGGTTTATTAATCTTCATCATGGTTGAATTTATTGGATTTTCTGTTGAATTCCTTTCCGTATGGTTTTCCGCCCTTGCGGTCACCTCTGCTGAAAGATCGTTTTCCCTTGTCGAACGGTTTTCGTCCGCTGCGTTTCTCGTCGTCGTTGACTCTTGCCCTGCGCTCTTTGGTGAAGGTTTTGCGTTCTCTTCTTGATTCAAATCCGTCAATGTCCTTGCTGTATGGGCTTTTGTGGAATTTGAATGAGCGTATGTCATCGTCGTCCATTGTTTCAGGTTCGTCGAGTCTTTTCTTGAATTCGCGGTGCTCCTTGAAGCGGTGTTTCTCAGCCATCTGTTTCTTTTCCTCTTCCGTCTTGAGAATGTTTCCCTCGCTGCGGAAGTCTCTGAATCCTCCTTCAAACATGATGTATTTTCTGAATTCGCACTCCAGCGAGCCGTTGTAGAGCGGTATTTTCTGTGAAGGCTTCAGTCCTATCTCGTCGAAGCATTCCTTTCGGTAGCTCAGCACCCATGCTTCTCCGTTCTTGAAGTTGTGTTTCAGCGTGTCGCCGATCATCTTGTATGTTCCGAGCAGGTTCGGTGTTGATATTCTTTCTCCGTACGGAGGGTTTGTTATCATGAATGCCTTTTCCTGCGGCTGTTTGAAGTCCTTGAAGTCTGCGCATGTCACGGTGATGTCGCTGCTTAGTCCAGCAGCCTTCACGTTCATGATGGCTGTGTTTACCGCCTTCATGTCCACGTCGGAGCCGTAGATGTGGTGTGTGAATTCGCGTTCCT
>URLQ01000106.1 GCA_900548745.1 uncultured Prevotella sp. | reverse complement strand
CAAAGGGGACTTTCACCGGGAAAAAGGAGAAAAGGGGGAAAGGTGAGGAGGTACGGATGGGGGTGGCATGAAGGGGAATGGCGACAATGTGGGGGAAAACACAAGGAAAGAAGAAAGAAATGAAATTGCCCGATTATATACAGGAAGACACCTGATTTCTTTTTAAAGACACTTTTTTGTCAACAAACACCTCAAAGGAATTGAGCATCCAGAAGAATAAGCACGTAAATATTTCCAGACTGTTTTTCATTCACGGGACAACGTTTGTAGCGCAAATAGTTGATTTCACGGATAAAATGTTAAAAAAGAACTAAACTATAATAAAAGAGATACGATGTTGAGAGGTTTTTGATAACTTTGCATTTATACTCATTTGTATGAAGCCATAATAGCACCGGGTGAAAGCAAGTAATGCGAAGACAAGACGGAAAAGGGAAAATCATCTTGTACTGAAACATTCCACCCCCTACTATTGAAAAATACTTATAGTAAAGGATTTACTACGTAAAACAAGATTCAACCTATAGTTAGAAGAAATAAACAATAGTATAATGCAAACAAACGTGAAGCCTGCAGAAGGCAAATTAGGAATAATGATTGTCGGCAACGGTGCCGTTGCCACAACATTCATGACAGGTGTGCTGATGACACGCCGCGGTTTGACAAAGCCTATCGGTTCGATGACCAAATACGACAAGATTCGCGTTGGCAAAGGAAACGACAAGAAATATCTTCACTACAAAGATATCGTGCCATTGGCAAAGCTCGACGATATCGTGTTCGGCACATGGGACGTTTATCCACAGAATGCGTATCAGGCAGCGATGTATGCCGAAGTGCTGAAAGAGAAAGACATCAACCCTGTGAAGGACGAGTTGGAGAAGATAAAGCCTATGAAGGCAGCCTTCGACAAGAATTACGCAAAACGTCTCAACGGCGACAATGTAAAAGACTGCAAGACCCGCTGGGAGATGGTAGAGGCCCTGCGTGAGGACATCCGAAACTTCAAGAAGGAGAACAACTGCTCACGCATCGTAGTAATCTGGGCTGCCTCAACAGAAATCTATGTTCCTGTAGACGAGAATATCCATTATTCTCTGGATGCCCTTGAAAAAGCGATGAAGGCTGATGACCGCGAGCACATAGCACCATCCATGTGCTATGCCTATGCCGCTCTGACAGAAGGTGCACCATTCATCATGGGAGCACCAAACACGACAGTAGATATTCCTGCCATGTGGGAACTGGCAGAAAAGACGAAGATGCCTATCTCAGGAAAGGATTTCAAGACAGGACAGACACTGGTAAAGAGCGGCTTCGCTCCTATCATCGGCACACGCTGCCTTGGACTGAGCGGATGGTTCTCTACAAACATACTCGGTAACAGAGACGGTCTTGTTCTCGACGAGCCGGCAAACTTCCACACCAAGGAGGTGAGCAAGCTCTCCACACTTGAGACCATCCTGAAGCCGGACGTGCAGCCGGACCTCTACGGACACGGCAACGACGAGGACACACAGTATTACCACAAAGTGCGCATCAACTACTATCCGCCACGCAACGACAACAAGGAGGGATGGGACAATATCGACATCTTCGGATGGATGGGCTACCCGATGCAGGTAAAGATAAACTTTCTCTGCCGCGACTCCATCCTTGCAGCACCACTGCTGCTCGACCTGTGTCTGCTGAGCGACCTTGCGGCAAGAGCCGGACGCTACGGCACACAGCGCTTCCTGAGCTTCTTCCTAAAGAGTCCTATGCACGACTACACAAAGGGCGAAGAGGCGGTAAACAACCTTTATCAGCAATATACAATGCTCAAGAATGCCATCCGCGAAATGGGAGGATATGAAGCTGATGAAGAAATTGACTAACAGACATATAGTAAAGATTATAATGTGGTCGCTACCAGTAGCAATACTGGCAGCGATTGCTTTTATAATGACCCCGTCGATACTCCCCGAGAGCCACGACGGAATGAAGCGAAGTGTTGTGATGATAGAATGCAGAGAATACTACGAGATTGTCTGCAACGGAAAGGTCATTGCCTATTGCAACGACATAAAGAGCGACTCCACTCTAAACATCGTGAAGACGGAAGCCGACAGCGACACAGAGCGCAAAGCAATGGTTTGCGGATGCTGGATAAACAAGTTCTCGTTCATCCCGTCATGCCAGGGACGCATCCTCACGGCAAACCCCTTCAGCAACAACGACAACCTGCTCTCAATGGCAAACAGCAACCCTGAAAACATAATAGGAAAGACCATCGCCAAGCATGAGGAGATGTTTGCCACCGACAAGAAGAGAGAGGCAGAACTCAACTATTATCTCGACACACACAACGTGAAAGACGACGGCTACAACACCATTGCCGCATACGCCGAAGAGAACAAAAGGAAAAAAGAAAGTCTTCTGAACAGCATCGACATCTTGAAGTCGTTGCAGAAAGAAAAGAAGATAAAGATCAGAAAGCGAAACAAATACGCCCTCCTCTACCCCACCACTACAAGAAAGACAGGCAGAGTGTTCTGCCACCTGTTGGCAGAAGAATCAGAAGATGCGCCTAAAGGAACGATTGTTTTGCAGACGGAAAACGAGTTCATGCCGGAAGGCGCCAACAGCCTTTACACATTCAAAGTCTTCTGTCTCATACCCGAAAAGGGCGACAGCATAGCCATTGCCGGTATATTCGGTCTGACTGAGAAGAGCACACCCAATGCAGCTCTGCAAAAGCCGAACGTATTCAAAGGCGCCACTATATCAACAGAGAGGCACGACACTCCCCCTCTGCTCGCTCCAAACGGAGCACCGATATTCAACAGAAACGGATTCTTCATCGGCATAAACAATAAGGGAGGAATAGCACAATGAGAAAGATTCACCTTATTATATATATAATGACAGCCCTTCTGCTTGTTTCGTGCAACGGCGGAAGCCCTCTCAACACCACGACCATCTACGACGGCGACTATTGCTATCGGGGAGAGATGAGCAATGGAAAGAGAAACGGCTATGGGGTGTTGTCGATAAAAGACAGCATCATATACAGCGGAACGTGGAAAGACGGCAAGCGATGCGGCTATGGCACCACCACCGACTCCTTAGGCAGACAGATAATCGCTCTATGGCAAGCCGACACGATTGTCAGCGGCACAAGGCAGGACTCTCTCGGAACATACCACGGAGGGTTCTGCAAAGAGCTTCTTGCCGACGGCCACGGCACGTGGAGAGGTGACAACGGTGAGTTCTACACCGGAGAGTGGGCAGGCGACCGCCGCAACGGATTCGGATGCGGAGTGGCAGAAAACGGAAAGGTAAAAGCCGGCGACTGGCGCAAAGGCAAATACCGCGGAGAACAGATGCTGCACACGGCAGACAGGATTTACGGCATCGACGTGTCAAGATACCAGCACGAAAAGGGACGGAAGAAATTCAGTCTCAACTGGTCTGCAGTCAGAATCGTCGGTTTGGGAGCCGGCAGAAAGAGTTCCGGCAATATAGACTACAAGATTTCCTTCGTCTACATAAAATCGACAGAAGGCACAACAATACGAAACCGCTATTTCCCTTCCGACTATGTCCGCGCCAAGAAGAAAGGCATTGCCGTAGGCGCATACCATTTCTTCTCTACCAAGAGTAGCGCCGCAAAACAGGCACATTACTTCCTGAAGCACACCACTCTGCGCATCGGCGACATGCCTCCTGTACTGGACGTTGAGCCAAGCGATGCACAGATAAGGCAGATGGGCGGAACAGAAGCCATGTTCCGCAGCATAAGAACATGGCTTGCCATCGTGCGCAACGCCACAGACACCAAGCCTGTCCTGTACATCAGCCAAGGCTTCGTAAACAAATACCTGCCGCAGGCACCGGACATCAGGAGCAACTATCCAATATGGATTGCACGCTACGGACAATACCGCCCAGACATTCGCCTTGCCTTCTGGCAGCTAACCCCACACGGCAGAGTGAGAGGCATACACGGAGAAGTGGACATCAACGTTTTCAACGGCTACAAAGAGCAATTTGCGGAATTCCTGCAACGGGAAACAATAAAGAAATAAGACGACAGCAGATGAATTCATACAGTTTTAACATCGTCTCCACTTCCGTGCATCATTATTTTATGTAACTTTGCACCCAAACGCTGAATAAACAATAATAACAAAGAATATGACAAACAAACCTCTTAGAGCATTTGCCACTATCATTGTCATGGTAGGGGCCTACATCACATCTGCCGCCCAGATTCCAGAAGGCTACTACGACTCGCTGAAAGGAAAGAAAGGGGCAGAACTGAAAAATGCAGTGTACAACATCATCAAGGATGCCAACGTATTGTCTTACGGTTCCGGCTACGGAAAGACCTGGTGGGGATTCTGGCAAACCGACCGTACAGAAGACGGACGCTTCATTGACCGCTACTCTCCAGAGAGCATCTGGCCACAAAGCACAAGCCAAGGTGCCGTAGGCGCAGGAATGAACATCGAGCACTCCTTCCCCAAAAGCTGGTGGGGAAAGACAGAAAACCAGGCATATAAAGACCTCTACAACCTGATGCCCTGCGAAAGCAAGATAAACAGCAGCAAGAGCAACTACCCGATGGGAAAGGTTGTGAACGCAAGCATCGCCGACAACGGAGCGACAAAAGTAGGCAAGGGCAGCGACGGCAAGAACTATTGGGAGCCGGCTGACGAATGGAAAGGCGACTTCGCACGCGGATATATGTATATGGCTACCTGCTATAAAGACCTTAAATGGACCGGTGCCGGACTGCAGATCCTACAGCAAGGCGACTACCCCACCCTGCAGAAATGGGCTTACGAACTCTTTATCAGCTGGGCAAAAGCCGACAAGCCGACACAGCTCGAGATTACCCGCAACAACGCAGTAAGCAAGATACAGGGCAACCGCAACCCGTATGTCGATTTCCCTAACCTTATGGAATATGTATGGGGCGACAGTATCGACTACGCCTTCGACCCAGCCCATACCGAGTGCTCGGAAAACTACTCCGGCAGCGACACGCCTATCGGTCCGTCAGAGGAAACGATAAAGGAATATGTGTTCACACAAGACGACGGAGGCTTCACCACAGAGACAACGACCTGTCCTGAGGGCAAGACGATATGGAAGCTGAAGAACGAATACGGATGGGTAGGCTCAAGCTACTTCGGAAGCATGCAGGAAGGCGACGCACGCCTCGTTTCCCCGGAGATTGACCTTTCGGGATACGCAAAAGTAACGATGAGCTTCGAACATGCCGCCAACAAGATGAACGATGTTGCGCCAAAAGACAAGTTCTCTGTTGAGATACGCTGCGACGGAAATACATCAATCATTGACAGCGGACTGATAAAATGGCCGAAGGGAACAAGCTGGACATACAACGGCTCCGGCGACATACCACTCAACGACTATGCAGGAAAGAAGATACAGATTGTGTTCCACTACACCGGAAACACCGAGTCTGCCGGAACATGGGAGATAAAGAACCTCCACATTAAGGGAATAAAGAACACAGCCTCCATCAGTGCTGCCACCCTAAGCGACGGCTCCTTCTTCAACGGCAATGCCAGCGACGGATGCTATTCCATCAACGGACAGCGCATTACCGCCCCTGCTGCCTACAGGGGCATCATGGTTATGAAGCAGGGCGGAAAGACCTGGAAAGTGGCAAAATAAAGAAAACGCTTCATACATAAGACAAGACGGAACCACCGCCAATCCCGCAAGCAAGAGAATGACTTGCAGGGGTTGGCGGTGGTTGTTTTCTATATAAATGGTGTCATGTACACAGGGAGGCAGATTGTATTGCCGTCTTTCTGCAAATCCTTTGTGTATACAAGATACCGCTGGCCCACTACATGGGAGTATTTCTCACAAAACATGTCAAGGGAGGTGTGAGACTTATAACCAGACGACTTTACCTCCACTGGATACAGTTTAGAACCTCGTGAAAGCAGGAAATCTATTTCGTAACTATGAGTGTCATCTTTCTTCCAAGTATAGTAAAACAGTTTGTTCCCCGAAGCTGTCAGCATCTGCGCCACAAGATTTTCATATACATATCCGAGATTTGTACTGAGCTTGTCGCTGAGCAATTTCTGGTAAATCACGTTTTCCGTGAAATCTTTATCCCAAAACGCCAAGGTTATAAACAGCCCGGTATCAGAGCAGAAGATTTTGTATTTTGAAGGGTCGCGATGCAACGAAAGGCCTATATTAGGTTCATTGGAATGGTATGAGAATACTACCGTCTTACTGTCTTCAAGATTGTTGAGCATGGAAATCAGCTTTTCGTTGTTTGTATCTCCAATTGCGGAATACGGCTTATACCTGTTGCTGTTCTTTCCGAGTTGGGCCGGTATATCAAGAAACATCCTTTCAATGCGTCCCGTGGAATCAAGCTTTTGGAAATCATCAAGATACAGGCGTATTATGTCGCGCTTCACCAGATCAACCCTGCTCAGATTATTGGTTTCAAGATATTCGTTGACAGCCTGAGGCATTCCGCCGACGAGCATATACAGGCGTAGATCACGGATCTTTGTCTGATGAGCCTGTAGCAATGGATGCCTCATCTCAAAATATTGTCTCAAAAGGCCGATGGATACGTTGTCTCCCAATGCCCAGCGGAATTCCTCATAATCCATAGGATTGAGGGTGACGCGCTCCTCTTCGCTCGGTATTGTTATATCCTTGGTATTTCTTTTTATACTAATCAACGAACCGGTCTCGATATAATCATACCTGCCGTCGGCAACGAGATATTTTATTGCCTGCCTTGCTTTAGGGCATTTCTGGACTTCGTCAAAGACTATTACAGAACGACGCTTCTCCAATACTACATTATATATAGTCTGCAACTGCATGAATATGAAATCAAGATTCATCAGGTCGTCAAAAAGCTCTGTTACTTGTTTTGAGGCTCTGTTGAAGTCAACCAATATATATGACGAATATTCTTTTTCGGCAAACTCGCATACCAAAGTAGACTTGCCCACACGTCTTGCCCCTTCAATAAGAATTGCAGTCTTACCGTTTCTTTGGGTCTTCCACTGGAGCAGTCTGTCATATAATTTTCGTTTGAATATTCTATTCATCTTCATTTTACTTATTATAAGGTGATTTACAATATCTTACAGCGTTTTTGCGGTTGCAAATATATATAAATATCCTCTGTTACGCAAATGTTTTTACCCAAAACATCCGAAAATACGCAATTGTTTTTAGTGAAAACATCCGAAAATACGCAATTGTTGGCAAAGAAAAAGCCTTACAAAGACTTCCCGAATATAGAAGTCCATGTAAGGCTTGGCATTATTTACCTTTAAAATGTAATTTCCTTATTTCTCCTCCGGAGCCTTGTCAATCAGGTCCATGAACTGGTCGAGCTTAGGAGTGATGATAATCTGAGTGCGGCGGTTGCGCTGCTTAGCCACATCAGAATTGTTGTTGGTGATAGGATTATATTCACCACGTCCACCGGCAGTCAGACGCTTAGGATCTACACCATATTCGTTCTGCAGAGCCTGAACAACGCTTGACGCACGCAGACAAGAGAGGTCCCAGTTGTTGCGGATGTTCTTCATCGAAGCAGCACTTGCATTAACCGGCACATTATCGGTGTTACCCTCGATGAGCACATCATAGTCCTTATAGTCCTTGATAATCTTTGCGATCTTGCTCAGTGTCTCCGCAGCACGGTCGTTAATCTCGTAGCTACCGCTCTTGTAGAGCATGTTGTCGGCAAGCGAGATGTAAACCACGCCCTTCAATACCTGCACGTCCACTTCCTTCATCTCCTCCTTGCTCAGGGAGCGTGTAAGGTTGTTCGTCAGCACCATGTTCAGCGAGTCGCTCTTGCTCTTCACCTCCACCAGGTGGCGGATATACTGGTTCGACTCGTTAATCTGGTCAACCAGCTTCTCGATGCTGATATTGTTCTGTCCGGCATTAGCCAAGCTCTTGTCGAGCGAGCCTTGCAGGGCAGCATAGTCTTTCTTTGCCTGCGCCAGCTGGTCTTCAAGACTCGATACGCGAGCCTTGCTTGCAGCAAGCTGCTCCTTGGAGTCCTGATAGTTGCGGGTAAGCTCCTTATTCTCATTCTGGCAGTTCTCCAAGTCTTTCTTGCTTGCACAGCTACCGAACACAAGACAGCCTGCAGCGACTGCCATCATAAAAAACTTCTTGTTCATGATCTAATATTCCTTTCTTTTATTTATTATTCTGTATTATTTACTGTCGGCACCATTGGCAGAAGCATTGCCCCGGTAGCCGAACCACTCTATTTCGTCCACGAAGTTATTAATAAAGACGCTTAAACAGCCAAATAGTAAACTCCGCTTAAAACATTTTAACCTGAAAAGTCGCAAGTTATTGTATATTAACCAAAAATGCGTCCAAAACGATGCCCCAAGCACCATTCCGGACGCACAACCTTTAACATCGCAACAAAAAATAATTATCTCAGGTACTAATTAGTGTTTTATATCTCAGAAGACGCATACCACGGTCGGCTTCCGAGCCACGGTGCTTGAAATCCTTATCTTCCACGCCCCATATCGCTGACATATATTCTGCGGAAGGAGATTGGAGTCGCGCAACTTGTTAAGCAATTCCCGCAACGGTCTGCCCGGATGCGAAGTCTCGTCTTCAAGCATCCCAGCCTTTGCCAATTCGCGATTTGCCTCCATTTCGTTGATCTCGTCCTTTCCGGAACAAATCATGTACTCGTCCAACTGACGGATTGCTTTCTTTATAAAATCTGAAGTTGCCATAGTGATAAAGAATTTAGATAGATTATAAGATATTACAAATATAGGCATTTTTATTTTAAACCGTAACCATCGTTAGAATTATTTTGTCGTTTTAACACAAATATAACAATCATTACGCATTTCTTGAATATATATACACAATACTTTCATAAAGAAGAAGATATAAAGATAAAGCGACACATTATCAACAAGATAGCCTACGTAACGGCAATAAAAACAAAAGTCTTACCCATTCATTTTGTATTACACCATCTTTGCATTACCTTTGCAGCATGGAGACAAGAATAATTGCATTATTAATAGGTATAGCGATGAGCATAAGCTCATTCGGACAGGCATCAACAAACTACAAACGCTACCACGGCGACGGCATCGACGACGTGCTGCAGTACACCCCCATGGCAGCATCTTTCCTGCTCAAGGCGGCAGGAGTGAAATGCCGCAGCTCGTGGGGACAGCGGCTATACAAATCCGGAGCATCATTCATACTCTGTTCCGGCACCACCTATCTACTGAAACATTCCATCCACAAGATGCGTCCCGACGGCACCGACAACAGGTCGTTCCCCTCCGGACATACGGCAATAGCCTTCAGCGGAGCCACCGTGCTGCACAAGGAGTTCGGCAAGACCAGTCCGTGGATCAGCGTGGCGGGATATGCCGTGGCCACGATAACCGCCGTGGACCGCGTCAGACGAAACCGTCACCATTGGGAGGATGTTGCCACAGGAGCCGCCATCGGTTTCCTCTCCGCACAGGCAAGCTATTGGATAGTGGACAAAATCACCGCAAAGTGCAAAAAGAAGGATGCCGATGGCAACACCATCGAAGAGGAACAGAAGATACAAATCGGTGTTGCTCCCGACGGACTTGCCATGGTAATAAAACTATAACGGCAGCTATAAAGCCTGTTTAACATACTCAAACAAGCCGTATAGTATAAACGAGCATAGATGTGATCCGGATGGAAAATTCGTTCGATTCGATTTATTCGTGTTCGAAATAATCCGTGTTCCTCCGCATGGAAAATAATCTGTGTGTGTAATCTGTGGGAGCTTAATTCATCCGTGGGGACGATTTCATCCGTGGGAATGATATTCTTTAGGAAATATCTCTTTAGATTTATACTCCCACAGATTGCACAGATTTTCACAGATTTTCTGTTGCAGTAGCAACAGTTACTTGCAGATGGATGGAAGTGTCGTCCGCACGGAACAATTCGATTCGGTTTATTCGTGTTCAAAAATAACATCCGTGTGCAGAATACTTATCTCCATATCCTCAGAGAAAATCATCTGTGTTCATCCGCGTAATCTGCGGGAGATTATTACTATGAATAATCCTCGCGTAAAAAATATTTTTTATTTGTCATTCTGTCATTTTATCATGTAACACTCTGATAATAAATAAAA
>URLQ01000105.1 GCA_900548745.1 uncultured Prevotella sp. | reverse complement strand
CTCGTGCCGTTGAGCGTAAGAAGCCAGGTCAGCCAAAGGCTCGTCGCCGCTTCCAGTTCAGCAAGCGTTAATCCTTTACGGATGGCTGGACGCAGTTTAGCATCTAAACCAGCAAGACTTGCCGCATAGCAATTACCTGCCGGTTGGTTCTAACAAAAAAGAATTAAATAAGAAAGTAAACAACAACATTTAACAAGAAAACAAAATGTCAAGAACAAATTTTGATATGCTTCTGAAGGCCGGATGTCACTTCGGTCACCTTACCCGCAAGTGGAATCCTGCAATGGCTCCTTACATCTTCATGGAGCGCAACGGCATTCATATCATCGATCTGTACAAGACTGCTGCCAAGATTGACGAGGCTGCAGAGGCTCTGAAGCAGATTGCAAAGTCAGGAAAGAAAATCCTGTTCGTTGCTACTAAAAAACAGGCTAAGGACGTTGTAGCTGCAAAGGCTGCTTCTGTTAACATGCCATACGTTATCGAGCGCTGGCCAGGCGGTATGCTCACCAACTTCCCTACAATCCGCAAGGCTGTAAAGAAGATGGCCAACATCGATAAGCTGATGAACGACGGAACATACTCTAACCTGTCTAAGCGCGAAATCCTGCAGATCTCACGTCAGCGCGCTAAGCTCGAGAAGAACCTCGGTTCTATCGCTGATCTTACACGTCTGCCATCTGCACTCTTCGTAGTTGATGTTATGAAAGAGGCCATCGCCGTTAAAGAGGCTAAGCGTCTTGGTATTCCTGTATTCGCTATCGTGGATACAAACTCAAATCCTAAGGACGTTGACTTCATGATTCCTGCAAACGATGACGCTAAGGACAGCATCGACGTAATCCTGTCAGCTTGCTGCGACGCCATCAACGAGGGTCTCGAGGAGCGCAAGGTTGAGAAGGCTGACGAGAAGGCTGCCAAGGAGCAGGCTGAATCAGCTGAGGACAAGCCAAAGCGCGCACGTAAGGCTCGCAAGGACACTCCTGCAGAGGAGGCACCGGCAGAGGCTTAATCAATAAACAAGAGATTAGGGAACGTTGAATTAAATACATCTTGAAGACTTAATTCAATGTTCCTTTTTTCAATACTATTCTAAAACCTAATTCATTAAAAAGACTATGGCTGTATCAATAGCTGATATTCAGAAACTGCGCAAAATGACTGGCGCTGGTCTTTCTGATTGCAAGAAGGCTCTCGCTGACGCTGAGGGCGATTTCGAAAAAGCAGTAGAGGTAATCCGCGAGAAGGGACAGGCTATCGCCGCAAAGCGTTCTGACCGTGAGACTTCTAACGGTTGTGTACTCGTAAAATACGCTGACAACTTCGGCGCAATTGTTGCCCTGAAGTGTGAGACTGACTTCGTTGCTAACGGAGCTGACTATATCAAACTTACACAGGATATCCTCGACGCTGCAGTTGCAGCTAAGGCTAAGAGCCTTGACGAGGTAAAGGAGCTGACACTGGCTGACGGAACAAAGGTTCAGGACGCTGTCATCGCACGCTCTGGTATCACTGGCGAGAAGATGGAGCTCGACGGCTACAACTTCATCGAGGGTGAGAACGTATCTACATACGACCACATGAGCAAGCACACTCTCTGTACAATGGTTCAGACAAACAAGTCTGCTGAGGAGCAGGCTCACGCTATCGCAATGCAGGTTGCAGCAATGAAGCCTCTGTTCCTTGACGAGGCATCTGTTTCTCAGGAGTTCATCGATGAGGAGAAGAAGGTTGCTGCTGAGAAGACAAAGCAGGAGCTGGTACAGAAGGCTGTAGAGGCTGCCTTGAAGAAGGCTGGCATCAACCCGGCACACGTTGATTCTGAGGAGCACATGGAGTCTAACATGGGCAAGGGATGGATCACAGCTGAGGATGTTGCCAAGGCTAAGGAGATCATCGCTACTGTTTCTGCTGAGAAGGCTGCAAACCTCCCAGCTCCAATGATCGAGAACATCGTGAAGGGACGTATCAACCGCATCTTCAAGGAGAACTGCCTGCTCAACCAGGAGTTCATCCAGGACAGCAAGCTGTCTGTATCTGACTATCTGAAGGCTGCCGACAAGGACCTCACAGTAGTTGACTTCAAGCGCTTCTCTCTGAGCGCAGACTAATCCAAGGATTATTCTAAATTCTAATATAACAAGGCCAGGCAAGAGATTTCACAATCGTTTGCTTGGCTTTTACTGTTTCTTTATCTGCCCGGAAAATAATATTATACTGCGTATGAAAAAACTGAATATTCTTATAAAAGCACTATTATCAGTAATAGTCTCCATAACATGCCAATGTGCATACAGCCAGATTACTGTGGTTGACGCAAACGACAATTTGCCTGTTATATCAGCAAGCATATATAACGGCAATGGAACAGACGTTATAGGCATTACCGACTACGACGGGAAACTTCCTAAAGCAGCGGAACAGCTAAAGAGCATACACATACAACACATAAACTACACACCAGTAAACATAGACCTGCAGTCGCTGAAAGACTCTACGATATACCTCACACCATGCAGCCACATTCTTCCAGAAGTGAAAATAACGAAGCAGAAAGATGCTATGCTCAGGATAAAAGTATACGTCAGACAGATGACTATACTGAACAAAAAGCCGGCAACAGTAAGCGAAAGCATGGTCTATCTGTATTTCAAGGAGAATGATTACAACGGCACACCTCATTCATACAAGATACTGTCGGAAGACAAATACAAGGACGAAAAGTCTTTTGAAGGGGAGAGCAAGATGCTCAAGTCTATAGCAAACTTCAGTGATCCTACATCATTCGCATCCTTCAACGGATACAAATACTATAACCCACTGAAAGGATCGAGAAGACTAAGAAGCAGTTGGAAAAGAACAGGCGGAATTTATTATATGAATGAAGACTCCATAAACAAACGCTGCGAAATAGTTAGAGACAGCATGTTTTCTGACAAGCCATTCAAAATTCCACTCTTTGGCTTCTCATTCGCCAACATGTACAACAGCGAGACATACAGTACGGAATACGGCGCACCAAAATTGTACAACCTGATAAACATGACAGACAGATACCGCATCTACCAGACAAAGACCATGGGGTATGTGGACACTGTCACGGAAATGTACGTACTCGGCATCGATTTGGTTTCAAAAGAAGAAAGGAAAGCTGACAAGAAGCTGAAGCTAACACCGTTTGAACGACCCAAAGGTATCGTGGCTGCAGGCGACTGGCTCACCACAACAATAAAGGGAATGACAAAGATTGAATAACAGAACATATATAAAACATATAAACTATGAAGATATTTGCTATAGGATTGAACTATCCTCAACACAATAAAGAGCTCAACGAAACGTTATATAAAGGAGAAAGCCCCGTGATTTTCACAAAGGCAGACTCTTCATTGCTGAAGGACGGCAAGCCGTTCTTCGTACCTGACGACATGGGACGCATAGACTACGAGACAGAAATCGTGGTACGTATATGCCGATTGGGAAAAGCTATACCTGCATGCTTCGCCTACAGATACTATGATGCCGTGACCGTTGGCATCGACTTCACCGCCCGTGACCTGCAGAAACAACTCAGAGAGAAAGGACTGCCATGGGAGCTGTGCAAGGGATTCGACGGAGCTGCAACTATCGGAAACTGGGTGCCGGTGGACAAGTTCCGCAACATACAAGCCCTGCAGTTCCACCTCGACATCAACGGTAAGACTGTGCAGCAGGGATGCACAAGCGACATGCTCTTCAAGATTGACGAGATTATTGAATACATAAGTAAGTACTTCACCCTGAAAACCGGTGACATCATCTATACGGGAACACCCGTTGGTGTGGGACCAGTGAATATCGACGACCACCTGGAAGGATACATCGAAGACAGGAAAGTGCTTGAATTTAACATAAAGTAAATGATAAAGAACATACTTCTGACCATACTGCTCATTCTGGGCTCCACATCGTTGAAAGCCCAGAAGTTCTTCAACCTTACGGCAAACGATGTGAGGATAGATAGCGAACTGCCATGCTTCAGCTACTCTACCCCACTGGGCAAACATTATTCCGACTCCATCTACACAGTTACCATAGAGTATCCAGAGTTTATCGACATGAGCAAAGAAGACATCGGAAAGCTCAAGAGACTGACAACAAAGCAATTCGGCAAACTGCCCGAAATTGAAAAGAACATTGTAGTTGAAAGGAAGCAAGGACATCTGGAAGTATTGTTCACACCCATAGTATACAGAAAAGGGAGATACCAGAAGCTTGTCAGCTTCATGCTCGGGATTAAGGCTACAGCAAAAACATCAAATACCAAAAGGGCTACAGCAAAGGCTGAAGCTCCACAGGCAGAAACAACAAAGGCAGACAGATATGTAAAGAACTCCGTGCTTGCAACAGGGAAATGGGCAAAGATAAGTGTCCCGGCAACAGGAGTGTACCAGATTACTGACGCTCTGATAAAGCAAGCGGGATTCTCCGACATAAACAAAGTAAAGATATACGGCTATGGAGGCACACTGCATGAGGAGGCTCTGTCGGAAGAGTCCATCATGAAATACGACGACCTCAAACAAGTGCCCGTATGCATAGCCAACGGGAAAAGACTATTCCGCGCCAATGGTCCCGTATCATGGTCAAGTACAACGACTCCTGTACGAACAAGGAATCCGTACTCCGACTATGGCTACTACTTTCTCACACAGAATGATGAAGAGCTCCAGACTGTCGATTCCACGACATTCGTATCATCCTTCTATCCTGCAAACGACGATTACCACACATTGCACGAGGTAGACGACTACGCATGGTATCATGGAGGAAGGAACCTGTATGAGAAGACACCTATAAACAAAGGTTCTTCTGAGACTTATACCCTAAATGTGCCAGCACAAAACGAAGGCACAAACGGTAAAATCTATGTCGTTATAAGCACCAGCGGAACGGGAGGTACTGCACAAATAGAAATAAATGATTCCGTTGTCGGAAGCATTACCATAAGCCCTGGAAGCAAATACGACTATGGCAAAGTAGACAAAAAGACATACGACATACCATCGCTGAAGGCATCTAACAATGTAAAGATCACTACGACAAGCGGCGGTCCTGTAAGACTCGACTACATCTCCGCTGTCTTCAACACCCCGAGACCGGAGCCGCAACTGTCGATAGAAACATTCGCCACGCCACAGTTCGTATACAACATTACGAACCAGAACCATCATGCCGACAAGCAATGCGACATGGTAATAATTGTACCTACAAGTCAAAACACCATCAAACAGGCTGAAAGGCTGAAGGCTTTTCATGAGCAACATGACGGAATGAAGGTTAATATCGTTCCGGCAGATGAACTATACAATGAATTCTCGAGCGGCACTCCAGAGGCTGATGCCTATCGTCTATACATGAAGATGCTTTACGACAGAGCAGAGACTGAAGAGGAAATGCCTAAATACCTGCTTCTGTTCGGTGCCTGCGTATGGGACAACAGGATGAACACCGAGACCATGCGCACCCTTAACAAAGACAACTATCTGCTCTGCTTTGAAGGAGAGAACTCTCTGAGTGCAACGGACTGCTTCGTCGACGAAGGCTTCTTCTGCTCTCTTGACGACGGTGAAGGAGCATATGCCTCTTCAGAAAGTAATACAAAGACCGACAAGCAGGACATCGCTGTAGGAAGATTCCCTGTATCAAATGCAGACGACGCGAAGATAATGGTAGACAAGACTATCAGCTATGTTGAAAACAAGAATGCCGGTCCATGGCAGAACGTAGCAATGTTCCTTGGCGACGACGGTAACTACAACGCACACATAGAGGCTGCCGACAGCGCTGCATGCATCGTGGAAAGGATAAATCCGGGAATGCAGGTGAATAGAGTGCTATGGGATATGTACAAGATACAGTCTTCCGCCACAGGAGACAGATACCCTGAGGTTGAAGCAATAATAAAGAAGCAACAGGCAGAAGGAGCACTTATCTTCAACTATAACGGCCATGGAAGAGCTGATGAGATTTCTCACGAGATGGTTCTTTCAAACAAAGACTTCGCCGATTTCAAGAACACCAACCTACCCCTTTGGATAACAGCATCCTGCGACATCATGCCGTTCGATGGTGTAGAACCGAACATAGGTGTAAACGCCGTGCTCAATCCAAACGGAGGTTCAATGGCATTCTATGGAACAACAAGAACCGTGTATACCGACAGAAACAAATACATCGACCAGGCATACATAAAAGCGTTGTTCTCAAAAAACAACGGAAAGTATAATTCCATCGGTGAAGCACAGCGTATAGCCAAGAACGCCATCATAAGCAACAGTACCGACATTACAAGAAACAAGTTGCACTACCAACTGCTGGGTGACCCTGCCATCGTACTGAATATCCCGGAAAACAAAATCGTCATAGACAGCATCAACGGCATCGCCATCAACGAAACGGAAGTGTTGCCACAGATAAAAGCCGGTTCTATAGCAAGAGTAAAGGGACATGTGGAAACAGCAACAGGAACACCACACGATAAATTCAACGGCATTATAAACATAGACGTAAAGGACTCCAAGGAAGAAAGAGTAGGAAAAAAGAATCTTTCCGATTCTGAATCTGGTACCGCCGGCGATCCATACCGCTACTATGAATACAACAAGACCATCTTCTGCGGCAACGATAGTGTGAAGGCGGGGAAGTTCGACTTGTCGTTTGCCGTAACCAAAGATATAAACTATTCCGACCAAAACGGTATCCTGCACGTGTTCGCCTATAACACCAAGGACTTGTCATCCGCAAACGGAAGCACGGAGAGATTCATCGTGGGAGGAACAGACGACATCACTACCGACTCCATCGGTCCATCGATATTCTGCTACCTGAACTCTCCAAACTTCACAAACGGAGACAACGTGAATACCACACCATACTTCGTAGCGGAGATTTCAGATGAAGACGGACTGAACACTTCCGGCAACGGCATCGGACACGACCTTACACTCTGCATCGATGACGACCCGATGAAGACATACACCTTGAACGACAACTTCTCATACGACTTCGGTTCCTACACCAAGGGGGCTACCTCCTATAATATCCCGGAGCTGGAAGAAGGTACACACAAACTGAGATTCACGGCATGGGACATTCTCAACAACCCTACAACCGAGACTCTGAAGTTCAATGTAGTGAAAGGACTTACCCCAAAGTTGGCAAGCATAAGCTGCACCAACAATCCGGCAAAGACAAACACCACATTCATCGTAAACCACGACCGTGGCGGCAGCAATGTGGACGTTCTTATAGAAGTGTTTGACATGAGCGGTCGAATACTGTGGTCACACAATGAATCGGGAGTGTCCGCCACAAACACCTACACCTATACCTGGGACCTGTGTACAGACAGCGGAGGAAGACTACAAACGGGAGTATACCTGTATAGAGTAAGACTCAGCAGTGACGGCAGCGGACAGGTGTCAAAGGCAAAGAAACTCATCGTTTTATAGTAAATTATCACACCTTATACAATAAACGGATGCAAATAGAGTTATCTTAAGGCAACCGCAAAAGATATTAAATATATAAACAAGAAGGCAATCATAAGCAAATGAATATGAAAATAAACATAAGAACAATAGCGGCGGCATTGCTCGCCATGATAGCAATAAACGCAAAAGCCCAGGACAAGAGGTCTATGTTTAACCCTATCCATACAGCACTCGTATCGCAGACCATCGCTCCTGATGCAAGATCGGCAGGTATGGGTGACGTCGGAGCAGCAACAGACCCGGATGTAAACTCCCAATACTGGAACCCCGCTAAATATCCATTCTGCATAAGCCGTGCCGGACTGGCCCTCAACTACACGCCATGGTTGCGCTCCCTGGTAAGCGACATGGATATAGCTTATCTCGCAGGATATTACCGCATCGGCGACTACAGTGCCGTATCAGCCTCTCTGCGCTACTTCTCCTTGGGAGAGGTTTTCGTTGGAACCGACGGAACAACAGACATATCAAATGCCCAGTCCATCAACCCGTACGAGATGTCGTTTGATGTAGCATACTCCATTATGCTTAGCGAGAAATTCTCCATCGCAGCAGGCGTACGCTATCTTATGTCAGACATGACATATAAATCAGACGAAGAGAAATCCGCCTCAAGTGCATTTGCCGCAGATATTTCCTGCTACTACAACAACTACATCAACATCGGCTCACGCGAATGTCAATTGGGACTTGGTCTAAGCATTAGCAACATCGGTAGTAAGATTAAGTTCAACGGTGATGAATACAGTGAGTTCATCCCTACCAACATGCGCCTCGGTGCAGCATTGATGGTACCTATCGACGAGTTCAACAGATTCACGATTGCAGCAGACGCAAACAAACTGCTCGTGCCGACCTACCCGCAGCAGAATGAGGGAGAGCAAAAAGTAGACTACGACAAGCGCTGTGAAGACGAATACTACAACCAAAGCAGTATCTCCGGTATGTTCAAGAGCTTCAGCGATGCTCCTGGCGGTTTCAAGGAAGAGATGCAGGAGGTAAACTGGAGCATTGGTGCTGAATATGTATATAATGACAAATTCTCACTCCGTGCCGGATACCACAACGAAGCAGAGAACAAGGGAAACCGTAAATATTTCACCGTTGGTGCCGGTTTCCGCATGAGTGCCTTCACTCTCGATTGTGGATATGTGATTGCAACAGCAAAGAGTAACCCACTCGACCAGACTCTTCGATTCACTCTTGGTTTCGACATGGATGGTTTAAAGGACTTGTTCAAAAGATAAACAACTATAATATCAAACAGGAGACCACATCGTGTTCTCCTGTTCTTGTATAACATAACAATAATATACGACTATGAAAATCCGTGTTGGCTTCGGCTATGATGTTCATAAATTAGTACCTGACAGAGAACTTTGGCTTGGTGGAATAAAGATTCCCCACACCCTCGGCTTGCTTGGTCACAGCGATGCCGATGTTCTTATCCATGCCATCTGTGATGCTCTGCTTGGAGCAGCAAACATGCGAGACATCGGTTATCACTTCCCTGACACCTCTGCAGACACCCTCGACATAGACAGCAAGATACTTCTCAAGAAAACCGTAGACCTTATAGCCACAAAGGGCTATCATATAGGGAACATCGACGCCACAGTTTGTGCCGAACGTCCAAAGATAAATCCTCATGTAGAGGAAATGAAGAAATGTCTTGCCTATGTTATGGATATAGATATAGACGATATATCCATTAAGGCTACAACAACAGAGAAACTTGGATTTACGGGCAGGGAAGAAGGTATCAGCGCATACGCTACGGTATTGATTTTTAGGATTTAGTTTCAGTTGTTGTATATTGCAAGAAATAAAAACTTGCCCTATGAAAGCATATTTCCCTATGAAAAAGACCTTACTTATAACACTATTCTCTCGCTTAATCTAATTTTTAGGGGAGACAGAAGAGAGAGGTAAGAAAATATTCAAGGAATGGCATTAAAGGCTTGATGCAGTATTGTATTTTTATACAATCGCAACGTGCTTGTTTGGAACATAAAAGAGGGAGATAGACATAGATTTAGATGCTTGTTGAAGCAATCTGAAATAGATGTCCAATCAACTTCAAATAGAAAGTTACCGAATTTCTATGAGAAAGTTACGGACTTTCTATCGGAAAGTTACCGAATTTCTAAATGATGACAAAATCACGTGTTTGCATAGGCTTGGCGTGATTGTCATAATCGAACTATACAGGCGAGCTGAACAAACCGTTTATTTATGCAATCGAATTGGTTGTTTATGCAAAAGTCTGACAGGTGGGGTATACATATATTTTTTGCCATACGCAAGAGGATATGACTCTGTTTTAGATGATTTTCAAGAAAGTCTTACAGAGGAATAAGGCAGAATTAGACCATTCTAACTATCGATGAATAGTTACTCGCTGAATAGTTACCTTAGAAATTATCTCACAGGGCGTGCAGAGTGAAAAATCTTTTATTTTTTCTTTGAAAGTCCTTTGCATATATAATTGTATTTTCTAAATTTGTGTAATCAAAATTGTATGTTGAAAGTTCTTATGACAGAGTTACTTTCATCTTAATGATAAAGCTTATGCTGAAGATGATGTTAAAAGAGATGATGCTCTGAATCTTAACTTAAAGCTCCTATAAACTGTTGTATTTACAGCTGGAGTTGGTGATAGGAAAATAGCTGGTGTAAATGACATTGGCCATAGAATTATTTAAACTAAAAAAAAGATTATGAGATGTATTGTTTTAATGTTCATAGGCTTACTTGCTGTTACAGCTTGCGAGTTTAATGATAGAGTTGAAAACTTTTCAATGGGAGGATTAGATACTCTGAATTTGGATTCAGTTGTGGTTGTGGATGAAATTTGCACAAATGATGACTATTATGATTCGACCCTTCAAAAATGGGTAGGTCCACATGCTGATAGACTTAATGGCGTTGATCTTTCTCCTGTTGAATAAACTAAAATGATAAATAATGAAAGATATAGTA
>URLQ01000104.1 GCA_900548745.1 uncultured Prevotella sp. | reverse complement strand
TATCGTTTAGCCCTTTAATTAAGGATTGCAGTTTCTCAATGATTTTGTTTTGGGTAGCGATTCGAGTATCTATACATTCAAATAGTTTTGCTATTTTCTCTTGTTCTTGAATTGAAGGAATATTAAGACAAACTTTACTTAATCCATCTTGACCTATATTAAAGTGCTGTGCTCCGGCTCCTTTTACGATTATCTTTTTTCGTGCAGTTGGTGAAGCCAAAAGATAACGAAAAAACATAGGATAATAGTTACTTTTACTTTTTCCACGAATAACAAAACCACCAAACACTGCGGGTTTGCTATCCAAATAGACATTGGCTTGACCTACATCTTCTAACGTTTCAGAGCTGCGCTGAAATAAGATATCGCCGTAGTTTACACCATAAGTTTCAATATCGCCATCCACAACTTCAACAGAGGCACGGATATTATCATAACAAATGAATTGGTTATTAAGAATATCCATCACCGAAATGAATTTTGTTCCACGCCCAAATCTTTTGGCATCAGGATTCATTCCATTTTTGAAACTCATAAAATCTGTAAGAGGATAGATTTCCCACTCCCCACTAAATTCCGGAAATCTCAAATGGGGAACATTACCTATTATATTTCTCTAATTATTAGAACCAATTAAATTCAAAATTATGATTCAGAAGACAATTAGAGAAATTTCGGACGCATGGCGAGAGGACAAGCGACCGTATGTGAAACTATCGACATTGGCAGCCTACATGTTGATTCTTGAAAATCACATTTTGCCAAAGTTTGGTGAGAGTAACGAACTTCATGAAAATGATGTACAAGGCTTTGTGCTTGAAAAGTTGGAAGGCGGATTGAGCGTGAAATCTGTTAAGGACATTCTTATTGTCCTGAAGATGGTTATGAAATTCGGAGTGAAAAACGAATGGATGAACTATTACGAATGGGATATTAAGTACCCAACAGACGTTGCTGGTAAAAAGTTGGAGGTCTTGTCCGTGGCAAATCATAAAAAGATTCTGAACTATATTCAGAGCCACTTTTCCTTTCCGGGACTTGGTATCTATATCAGCCTTAGTACCGGTCTGCGTATAGGGGAGATCTGTGCTTTGAAATGGAGCGACATCAATGTATATGATGGAATTCTAACCGTTAACCGGACGATAGAACGCATCTATATCATAGAAGGAGAGAGAAAACATACAGAGCTGGTCATCAACACGCCAAAGACAAAAAACTCTTGCCGTGAAATCCCGATAAACAAAGAATTGCTTACTATGTTAAAGCCTTTGAAAAAAGTAGTTAATGATGACTATTACATTCTTACCAATGACGAGTGTCCGACAGAACCACGTACGTACCGTAACTACTATAAAAGGCTTATGGAGAAACTTGATATTCCCAAGCTGAAGTATCATGGACTCCGTCATAGTTTTGCGACTCGTTGTATAGAGGTCGGTTGTGACTATAAAACAGTCAGCGTATTATTAGGGCATTCCAATATTTCAACTACGTTGGACTTATATGTTCATCCCAATATGGAGCAGAAAAAGCGTTGCATTGCTAAGGTGTTCAAGTCACTGGGTAAATAAAGTTATGTATAGAGCGAGGGAATTAATGCTGTAATTTCTTCGCTCTCAATTGTTCTGTGATTCAGAATTATGTTGTATATTTGAATATCATTTTAGAAAGTAATTATGTTATTTGAGATTATTGTTGATTGTATTATGGCTTTGGGAGCCTTGGCGACAGCTGCAACTTTTATTCTTGTCTTAAGAAATCAGAAAGGAACTCAGCAGCAGATTAATAGCTTGTCGCAAATGGCTGAGATGTACTCACGTCATTATCAATTAGAGCGAATTTAAGCTGGAAGTAACATATATCCCAAAATTCAGATAAGTTTGAAGAATGATACGATGTGGGGATTGAAGATCCAGATTAAAAACAATTCATATCCGGTAGAAGTGTATCGCATTATGATAAATGAGGCTCGTCATCATTTAGATGTAAGGTTAAAACCGAAAAGCGATTATATTCAAATACGGCAAGGAGAAACAAAGACTATTTTGCCCGGAGAATTATGCCGTCAACAGATATACACATTTGATGCATCAATAAGGATATATCTCATAACTCCTTTTGAAGAGGCGTATGAAATAAGATATATAAATACAGACAGGTTAAACTACTATCAGTCAGAACCAGTTCCTATTCTGTATTCCAAAGAAGATCATGAGTCTTCAAAAGTTCAAACTACTCAAGTCAGGCAGTATTCTATACATGGTGGTATCAAAGGAACTATTAAAGATAATTTCCCTGAAGTCGCAAGAGATTTAGAAGACTAATTTAAGCATGAAAATAAAGTCTCAACTGGTAGTAATCTCTATCCGATTGAGACTTTTCGTTTATTTACCTCTATCCAAAAACTTCTGTATTGCTACCGTTATACCAATCCCCGAGACAGCCATAAGAATACAACCAGTAGTAGCCTTCCAAATCAATCCGGAATGCAAAATCTCTGCATTAGCCACTATCATGCACACGAAAAAAGAAGATAGAGCGACTACAATGATAATCAAAATGTAGAATGCCGTATATGGGAGGGGGATGGCATTGTCGGCTTTCTTCATTCTCCGCTCGGCTTCCTTGCATTTGCTCTCAATCTGATCAAGAAAATTGCAGAGAAGCCTTGCTCCAAATTCAACTGCCAACTTATGCATTTCTTCAGAAATGATAGGTTTGCACTCACGTATAGAACCGGACAGATTTTCAACTTCTGTTCTCAGCTTATATACATTGTTATTCAGCCTAGCAAGTTCTTGCACATTGATATCGAGTAAGTGGTTTTCTTCCTCCAGATATTCATTCTTGGGAGTGGATCTTATGGATTCCGCTTCACTCATTTCTGCGGAAAAATCAAATTTCTTCTTCATGCGCTTATCGTTTTAATCCTGTTTTCGGTTTCTTTCCTAAGAACCGGCTGGCGGCACGAGCACATCTGCGCGCCCAGAGC
Source organism: uncultured Prevotella sp. (assembly GCA_900548745.1). Lineage (GTDB taxonomy): Bacteria > Bacteroidota > Bacteroidia > Bacteroidales > Bacteroidaceae > Prevotella. The sequence goes on along the minus strand of URLQ01000104.1, from coordinate 7,572 downwards.
AAGTCGTCTTCGTCCTTATCTCTCCACGGAAGGTCGCTTTGTGAGCCACCGCCACCTCCTCCGGTTGTTACATTGGGGGTATCTATCAGTCCGACAAATATAGCTACAGCCATATCGGTAAGTTCTTGACAGTTGGCAATAAACCTGTAATCAAATTCGTCATTGAAACAATCAAGTACTTTTTCCGGGATATAAAATTTGTAATCCTTACCTTCATGGCTGAGGGTATAGGAAATCATCTCCTGACTATATGTGAGATATTGGGTATAGTCGATAGGAGCAATCTTATGTATCGCTGCCTGTTGAACGGCTTGGGGTGTATTGTTTCTAATGGCAGTAGCTGGCTGATGATGCAGTTTCTCCCATGTCGCAGGAAGTTTCGAGACCATCAGGTTTCTGCCGATTCCCAATTCTGAAGCCTTGTATTTGGTGTTTCCATTCATGAGGGCATATCCACGAAGAATACCTTTCTTGTCCTCTCTTTCATGGACGGTATAACCTTTCCGTATAAGAGCATTCTTGTACTCATCCCATGACCACGATGGCATTGCTTTCAACACCTCCATACAGTCCCGGTTCACTTGTGGAATGTTTCGATTTCTGATTTGTGCCGCTGTTGTCCAGCCACGTTTCTTTGCCACTCGCTCGGCTGCACGTTGCGCCCGAAGATGAATGTTGTGGTCGTTGTTGATATTACCGTTTTCATCCAAACGGCAAACCGCTGCATGAAGGTGGGGAACTTCGCCTTTAGATTCCGTATGAAGCCAAACCGAGTATTTGCTACCCACCAAATTGGTCGGACAGGAACGGACTTGTCCATCCTTGCCGGTAATCACTTGTTTGTCGAACTCCTCGGCGAATTCCTGCCAAAGATTTTGCCAATCTTCGATGTCATAAAATTGGGTATGTTCGGGCGATGGACTCAGCTCGATTCTGATAACGGAATTCTTTATCGGTCGATGTTGGGATAGGGTCAACTGCATGGAGCTCCATATTCCCATAGCGTCCGGTTCTGAGGGCAACAGATTGTCCAATACCCGATAAATCTTTTCCGGATGTTTTTTGTGCTGTGATTCGCCGGTAATGTAACGGATGTCGTTTATACCGTGCGATATGGCTTTGGCTTTCGCAATCATTCTTCTTCGGATTTTGGGTTAGACGGAATTTTATTCTTCTCTTTTACTGCATTCAGGAACTGGCAGACACTTTCGGCTACATTGCCTAATTCTTTCAGCCAACCCACCATAAACGGAATCTGATTGAACATTACCATACGTTGCTTTGTGGACATTCCGTGTAGGGCGGAGGTGTATTTTACGAGGTCTGACCGACAATCGTCCAGATTCTGCAACAGTACCGCTTCTTCTTTCGTGAGCCTTGCTTTGGGCTTGAAGTTATACGCACGTGATAATATGTAGTCACTTACAGTCATGCCGCATTGTCCGGCCAGTGATTTTATCTGCTCCTTCTGAGTAGGAGTGACTTTTGCTCCGATGAAGACGTTTCTGGTTTCTTTCGAGGAGTCCGATGTATTTTTAATATCTTCTTTCATTTGAATTATTTTATAATGGTTGAATAGGTGCGAGCTTGCGAGTACCGCACCGGCGAGGGAACTGAGCAGGCGAGAGCGCCAATGTACAACCGTAACGCAGTGAGGTTATACCTTGGCATATCTCGCAACAGTTACCTGTTGATGCTTCACGACAAGCCATATCGGATGCGTATAGTGAACTGGCACTCGGATAGGAAACATAGGATGATACGAGTCTCTAAAAGAGGGGAGAATATGAATATCTCACATGATGTCTTCCTCTGACTTTGCTTTATTCTTATATATATGCCCCAACAATAAAGTAAAGTTGAACTCAATAATGGTATTCTGGATTGAATGCATAATCTTTCCCTTCTTTTATAACCATTTGTTTGTCGCTGAGCAATGTTGCGACCTTTACCGCCTTGTTATAACCGAGTTTTATACCCTGTAATCCGTAACCCTCTTTCAAGCGTTCTATATAATCATCGTAATTGCTGATGTTGCCATTGGCAAAAACGGCATCCAATGCTGGACGATGTACATTTTTTGGAATCTCCTTGTCCGGATCGAACGGTCCTTTGATTGGTCGTCCGGTCTTCTTCTCTTTGGGCAGATAGGACCCTACCGGTTCGGGCATGGCTTCCTCGTTTATGCGGAAAGCGAAAGGTTCAAACTCGCGGTCACGGATATGGACGGCTTCGACCACGCTTACAGTCTTGTCCTCTTTGTCCACTTCGACCTGCATGATGGTTTCCGCTTTGTTGTTGAGTTCCGTGCCGATGTGACCACGGGCATGCTCATCATTCTTGTTCTGATGCAAGACGGTATGGATATGGATTTGCCTGTCATCCGTCCACTGCATGAATTTGGAGATGATGTCGGTGGATTCACTGGAGGAATTGATGTCGTAAAGGAAATCACGAATGCCATCTATGATGACCAATCCCAAATCCGGTATTGTGCCAATGGCCTGTTCGACTATCGCCAGACGTAGTTTAGGGGAAAACTTGCGCAGAGCCAGCATAATCAGATTATCCGGATTCTTGTATTCCGGTAAGTCGGCCAAACGTAAGATGCGTTTCAATACCAGCTGGCAATGATACCGCCCCTGCTCTGTGTCTATGTATAGAATCTTCCGCTTATTTTCGGGAAATGTAGACCGATAATGAAGAACGCTGCTGCCACTCAATGCCGATGCGACAATGGCTGAAACGTTGAAAGTTTTCTTGCTTTTGGCTTTCCCGATGGAAGCACTGAAGTTTCCCAATGTTCCGATAACAGTATCGTCCACCATCAGAACCACCGGGGAGTGTTCGTATGTACTTGTTACGCTTATTGTAGACTCTGCCATGTAAGCGGCCAATTCTTCCGGAGAAAGAATAATAGTGTCTGTCTTTTCCATCGCTACCAGTTTTTAGGGTTCGGTTTACGGCGATGGGAGGCGAGCAAGGATTCATTCTCTTCCTCGAAACTTTGCGGAGCCGGATTCTTCCGGGAAGATTCCAGCCATCTATCCAGTTCGTCACGATAGATGTAGAGATGCTTTCCTTGTTTTATAACCGGAATATCGTCCTTCTTGACCTTGTAATAAAAGGTCGACAACGGCATTTTAAGATAGTTGCAAGCCTCCTGTACGGTCATGGGGACGTGCGTATTCTCTTTGGTTTCGTACTGCTTGGAAAGTTTCTCCGTAAGCAGGTTTTCCATACTTGCGATTCTGTCGCATAGTTCGCCTACCACAGTCGGCAGGTCGTTGAATGTCAGTTGGTCTTTTTCCATATTATGATTGTTTTAATCGTTTAACATGCTGCGAACCAACTCAATGAAACCTTGCAGAACAATACAGACCGGATTAATTATTTCGTCTGCATACTTTTTTTATTGCGAGTCATCATTATCTACATCTAAATGGAAGCGATAGTCGCCTTTATCTGGTACATCAATGGGAATCTGGCTTGAGACATTATCCCGTAAATTAAGTTTAAGATATTCAAGGGTCGCGTTTACGAGTTCGTATGGAAATGATTTCTTGATAAAAATGGCTCTTTTCGCTAAGGGCACTCTCAAGCGTTCACCGACATTCCATGCCAAATGGCGAAGCCCCGGCGACCTCAGCGGATTGTCTATATTGGAACGAATCGGTTTATATGACTCAGGTTGATCGTAAGCCATATACTCTATATTGGCAATGAGGGTGGCAATATCCTCTTTGGAGAGATAGGGGGCAGTTTTGACGGTTACATATTCCCGAATCGCATCCATGATTTCCACTTGCCTTTCAATCTCTTTCTTTTTGAGTTCCACCAATATGGAATCATATTTATTCAAATGAGAATCTTGCGGACAATCAGAGTTTACAGTATCTTGATTCGACTGTTGGGATGGAGAAGACTCTTGTTCAGGCAAATCCATCGGTTGCTTGATGGGCTGCGTTTCAGTAGCATCCATAGATTCTATGATGTTCTCTGATTTTACAATAGGGGTAGATGGCTCGCCAAAAGAGAAGTTGATAGGATTTTTTGTCAGCCATTTATAGAAAAATTTGTGCAGGAGTCCGCATAATATGATAGCTATTACCAGTCCAAGGATGACAGGAGTCGTTATGCGCATGATATTGATGTCATGGCAAAGGAAAAGATAAGTGTCTATAGCCGCATAAATGATAACGGACAGTGCGAGGATAAAACTTATCTTTTTAGTCTGAATTTGTTTTTTATTCGTCATGGTCTGCAAGTGTTTGGAATCGTTTTGCGCTAAAGATATAATCGATATTCCAGATAGTTGCAATAAAAAGAATGATAGTTACCACGTATCATGCTAAATATCACGGTCAGAGTATGATTTTAGGTGAAAAATCATACTCTGACCGCAGAAATCGAGGACAAAGCAGCTGTCAGTCTTGCCGTGTCAGGGTAATTTTCTTGCTGGCTTCACGTTTGTTGGCATCCACGACTTTGATATACCTTTGCGTGGTGGTGATACTCTTGTGCGCCATGATGCTCTGTATGGTGCGGATGTCCGTTCCGGCAGCTGCTTGTAGCGTTGCAAATGTTCTACGATACGAGTGAAATGTTATGTTCTTGGTAATTCCGGCAGAACGAATCCACTCTTTCATCGGTATTTGCGTCCAGCTACGCATAAGCCCCTTGAATACCAAACCTTTCTTTTCAGAACTATAGCCAATCAATCCCAAAGCTTCTTCACTGATGGGAATGATGTCTTCCGCCTTGTTCTTTTGCGTAATGATGTGTACGCATTTTCCTCCGGCAGAATAGTCCACGATGTCTTCCCAACATAGCGAGAGAATGTCACTGATGCGCAAGCTGGTCATACAGGAAAACAGCGATGCCGTTTTCAGAATAGGCTTCTTACAAGGTGTCTCGGCCAATTTGTACAGTTCCTCAACAGACAGGGCCTCTTTCATTACATCTTCTGTCTCTATCTTTTCCAAGAAGTCATTGACATTGGTCTTTATCATCCCATTACGGTAGAGTATTTTCAGGAAACCTCTGAAAGTAGACCAATATCCTGATGCGGAGTTCCGTGTGATACGTCCGTTACGCCTTAGCTTCTTGGCATTCAGCAGATATTCCCGAAACTTGTTACAGAGGTCGATGTCAATCTCTTCAAAAGTGCATTTATCATGTACGAAGTTACTGAAATGCAGATAGACAAACTCCCATTTCTGGTCATGCTTACGGAGCTGCTTGCGATAATACTCCAGAAAGTCTGCCTTGAGTTTGTACTTGTCAAAGAAGTCATACCGTTCATTGACTACCGACTCGAACCTGCGGCAACGGATGGCTTCGGCTTTCTCGGTCATTACCTCGTTGAAATTCTGTTCACGTTTGTTCCTCGGATTGGCATAGATATAAATACCAAGCGATTCATGACGGATAACTTTCATTGTCTCTTTGTCTCGATACCCCGGATAATAATCCAGATAGAAAGACATCATCCTGCCTTTTAGCGGACGTGTCCTTAATGTCACGGTCTTGCATTCATGCATAATGTTATATTTTTATGGTTATTATTAATTCGTCGGCGAAACTCTATAATGTAGTCATGCAGATTACCTACAGCAGGGATTAATTTTTGAATAATTTACGGATAGCCATAAATTAGACTATTTGCGGGCACCCATTACCCGGTCAAACTCCACTTTCAGGAATCTGACGAACCGTCCGTTCTTCTCCCGGTTGATCTGATGGAATTGCAGAATACCGTAAACCGAATCACGAGAGAGTTTGAATTTCTCCATCGCCTCCTTGACGGTGTAGTATTCCGCCTTGCTCTCCTGTTCGGAACTCTTCGAGAGGTCGAAGTGGAGCTTTGAGTAGAATATCTGCCCATGCTCTTTCTTGGAGGGAATGTTGTTCCGATACACTTGCGAACGGATGGCGACACGTGTCATACCGTACTTCTCCTGAATCTCTTCCGGTGTGTACCATTCAGTAAGGTCGGAATCTACCTCGTATTTGGCAAAGGCAGCATCGATATGTTTCTTGCTGTAATAGTTGAACTGGCGGATTCTCACTTTCGGCACTTTATGTTGCCGAGTGTAAGTCCACACCCATTTGGCGTTGACCTTATATTTTTCCGCAATCTCTTCGGCTGTGTAATACTCGGAGATGTTGAAGTCGTTTTTCGCAACCAGTCGTTCGTAAGGTTTGCTTTTGAGCATTAACTCTATGTCTGCACGCCTTACCAAAGCCATTCTTCCGCTAATTCGGGATGCTCTAAGTTTATCCTCTTTGACTAATTTATAAATGTACTGACGACTCACACCCATCAATCGGGCAGCCTGCGAAAAAGTGAAATATTCTTGTTTCTCCAAACTGGAGCGCAACTCCTGCATTTCCTGAATATGGCGCAGTTCCATTTTGCGCTCCTTGATACGATGTTTGTAACCTCGCTTCGAGCATTGAGGGCTACAATAACAGGTCGTTGTTTTCTGTGCAATGAATGGTTTTCCGCACCATTGACAAATTCTCTTTACTTCCATATTTCTATATCATTTTCTTTGTTTTTTAATTTCCCTTTTTGTCTACACATGTAAACCATTGTCAACACACGTCAACTAATGCGTCACTGTGACATTCGGGCTAACCGTGAATTTGTGTCGCGGTAGAAATATGATAGAAAAATATGGATAAAAACCGTTACTTCCAAATACGGATTGGAAAGTGTTAAAATAGAAAAGTCGCTGAAATACAGCGACTTTGTTCTGAATGGTTATAGTTGGTTATGGCAGATTCTAAGCCATCACTTGCCGATGCAGAATTTCGAGAATATTTGGCTGAGAATATCGTCGTTGGTGATTTCGCCTGTGATGGTGCCCAGGTGGTGGATGACCTGGCGGATGTCTTCGCTTAAGAGGTCGGCCGAACGATCGTCATCGAGGGCCGTGAGGGCTCGGTGCAGGGCGTCGAGGGCTTGGCGCAGGGCCTCCAGATGGCGGCTGTTCGAGATGACGGGATCGCCGTCGTAGATGCTTCCGGTGTCGAAAGTCGCGCGGAGTCTGGCAAGGAGCCGTTCGATTCCTTCGCCGGTTTTTGCCGAGATGAAAAGAGTGTCGGGGTTTGCCGACGATACTCTATATTCGATCCCGCAGCCGGAGGATACCTTCGATTCGGTGATACGTGCATCCGGGCTGTCGCATTTATTGACGATGAGCAAGCGAGTCTGTTCGGACGTAATCTGTATGGCGGGAGGTATCGGGCAGGTCGCATCGACGACCTGAAGTACGATTTGTGCGCGGCGGATCATCTCCTGCGTGCGGTCGATGCCCATCTGTTCCAGGCGGTCGGCGGTATCGTGCAGCCCGGCGGTGTCGATGAAGCGGAACAGAACGCCGTCAATATTGAGCGTCTCTTCGATCGTGTCGCGTGTGGTGCCTGCGATGTCGGATACCAGGGCCCGCTCTTCGCCCAGCAGACGGTTCAGAAGGGTGCTTTTGCCGACGTTGGGTTCTCCGACAATAGCGACAGCCACCCCTTTTTTGATGGTGTTGCCGAGTCTGAACGAGTCCGTCAGGC
>URLQ01000103.1 GCA_900548745.1 uncultured Prevotella sp. | reverse complement strand
GGGGCGGTAACCGACAGTATTTTGTACTTGTCGTACAGTGTTTTCAATAGGGGCAGTAGTTCCGTGGCATTAGCTTCGGCAGCAGCCTCTATCAGTCTGTCGAGCAGTTCCGCCTGTAGTGTTTCCTCCACGCAGTCAACTATTGTTGTCGAAACCCATGCGAGGTATTTCAACCTGTTTGCCCTGTCGTGTTTTGCCATGAGTACCACGGCATTTACTATCATCGGGTATGCGAAAGGCAGGAATCCGGTGGTGTGCATCAGTTGACTGAGTGTGTCGAGCAGCCCGCAGCAGACCTTCGATATAATATATTCGCAATCCTCTTCAAACGCGTCTATATAGCACTGGTAGAATTTGTAATTCTGCTTTATCAGAACCTCCAGGATTGTGTCCGCCAGAACTTTCATGTCAAACTTTTCCACGAGAGCCATGCCTGCCCAAAGTGGCATCTGGTTGGTATTGGTGACTTCAACTTCTCCATTTTGCATCTTGGCGAGAATGTTGAGCAGAAAGTTTCTTGTCGTTTTCTCTCTTTCGTTCTGTGCCATGTCTTGCATCCGTTTTTTAGCTTCAGAGTATGCTGTGTAGACATCGGCGATGCTTCTTGCTTCAAACAGTTTCTGCATGAAATCCGGCATTGGTTTGGCGAGAGTGGAGTAGGAGGGAGCCTTGTATGAATACATATTGTCCATAAGGCTTTCGTAATCCTCAAAGATATTACTTCCTTTCATCTGGTCGAGTATGTTTTTAAGCTCGTCCTCGTTGAAGTTTCCGAGTACTTTATTGAATTCGTCTTTAAAATCTTTATTCATGTTTTTTTGTGTGATACTTTTATTTTAAAATTACTGCAACTTCTTCTTCACTTATACCGTCATTCCTGTAAATTGTAGGATATTCATTCCGTTGGAAGCAAGGTCCTTCACTATATTTTTTATATGCGTTCGTCAGCCATTATTTATTTGAACACGAAGTCGTAAATCGGATTTGCAACATGCTGTATCTTATCATATACCAATGGTATCTCAGTGTTGTACCATCGGTATATGATGCTTTTTCTTTTATCAATGATTGTATTATCCCCTTACGTAGTGTGGCATGTCGGCTGGAGTAATCATTGATATCTCAACGATGCCTGCCACCTTGCCGTCTTTCTTCCATGCGGTCTGGTATATTACCTTGTGAACGCCCTGTTTCTCAATGGTATAGGCATTGCTGCCGCCCGTTTCGAGAAGGTGGCGGATAATCTCTTTCGACCTCTCGGAGTGGCAGGCGTAGAGGTTCTTGCCGATGAGGTCGCCCTCCTTCTTGTAGGTCTCGCGCGACTTGTCGTTCATGTAAATGATGGTGCCTTCGGCGTCGCATACCGTAACGGCACAGTTCATGGCTTTCGCCCATTCGTAGTTTTCCATAATGTAAAATTTTTAATCCTGACTATACTCTGACACCCACCCTAACCCTCCCAAGGGGAGGGAATGAGATTACCTGATAGTATATTATTATGAGTAGGTGTCGTAGTCTTTTTTGATTGATACTATTGTTATTATTAAATATATTTCCCGCCTTATCACCCTTTTACTTTTTCATATCCAGGGTAACTCCATTCCCTCCCTTTGGGAGGGTTAGGTTGGGTGTTTCATATCAATGTGCTTCGAGCCAGTTCTTTCCCCATCCGCTGTCGGCAACGAGGGGAACCTGCATCTCGAAGGCATTCTGCATCTCCTCCATAACGATGCGTTCCACCTTTTCGTGCTCCTCGGGCAAGACGCTGAAGTTCAATTCATCGTGTACCTGCAGAATCATTTTCGACAGGATTCCCTCAGCCTTGAAGCGACGATGGATGCGTATCATTGCCACCTTTATTATATCGGCTGCCGTGCCCTGTATCGGTGCGTTTATGGCGTTGCGCTCTGCAAAGCCACGCACCGTGGCGTTATGGGAATTGATGTCGGCAAGATAGCGTCGGCGATGGAACAGGGTCTCGGCATATCCCTTGGCACGTGCCTCAAGAATGCTCTTGTCCATATATTCCTTTACCTTGGGGAAGGTCTCGAAGTATCCGCTAATCAGCTGTTTAGCCTCGTCGCGGCTTATCTCCAGACGCTCCGCCAAGCCGAACACAGTGATGCCGTAGATGATGCCGAAGTTGGCGCGCTTTGCTTTTGTTCTCTGGTCGCGCGATACGGCATTGATGTCCTCTTTGTATATCTTTGCTGCCGTGGCAGCGTGTATGTCGTGTCCCTCGCGGAATGCTTCAATCATGTTCTCGTCGCCACTGAGATGAGCCATTACACGAAGCTCAATCTGACTGTAGTCGGCAGAGAAGAACTCGCATCCCGGCTCCGGGATGAAAGCCTTGCGGATTTCTTTTCCGTCCTCTCCACGAACAGGTATATTCTGCAGGTTAGGGTCGCTCGAAGATAGTCGTCCCGTAGCAGTAACCGTCTGGTTGAAAGACGTATGGATATGTCCTGTGCGTGGGTTTATCAGCTTTGGTAGGGCGTCTACATAGGTACCGAGCAGCTTCTTCAATCCTCTGTGTTCAAGGATGTCTGCCACAATCTCGTGCTTATGTTTCAAGGACTGTAACACTTCTTCGTTGGTGACGTATTGTCCTGTCTTTGTCTTCTTTGCTTTTTCCACGATCTTCAGCCTGTCGAACAATACCTCGCCTACCTGTTTCGGCGATGCTATGTTGAACTCAGTGCCTGCCAGGTCGTAGATGCGGCTTTCTATTTCCTTCATTCGCGAAGTCAACACGCCGGATGTCTCCTTCAGCGACTCTGTGTCAATCCTCACTCCGTTCATCTCCATCTCGGCAAGCATAGGCATCAGTGGCATCTCTATATTATAGAAGAGGTCTTCGGCTCCGAATCTCTTCAGTTCCGGTTCAAGCTTGTTTTTCAGTTGCAGAGTGATGTCGGCATCCTCGGCGGCATATTCGTATATCTGCTCTGGTGTGAGGTCGCGCATGTTTTTCTGTCCTCTGCCTTTTGGTCCGATAAGCTCTTCGATATGGATTGTCTGGTAGTCGAGATAAATCTCTGCCATATAATCCATGTTGTGTCGCAGCTCCGGCTGGATGAGGTAGTGGGCAATCATGGTATCGAACATCTCGCCGCGCACCTCGATGCCGTAGTTGCGCAGCACCTCAATGTCGTATTTCATATTCTGTCCGATTTTCAGAATATCTTTGTTTTCGTACAGAGGTTTGAAAATATTTACAATCTTCTGTGCTTCGTCTCTATCGGCAGGCACAGGCACGTAGTATGCCTCTCTCTCTTTCACGGCGAAGCTCAAACCCACCAGTTCGGCGTTGATTGCTTCGGTGGAAGTGGTTTCTGTGTCAAAACTGACAAAACTGTTTGTAAGGAATAAATCACAAAGTTTGCACATATCGTCCTCACTGTCAACAAGATGGTACTTGTGAACCACGTTTTTCAGGCTCTGAGAAGGCCCGTTTTTTATTCCTTCTGCCCTGTCGGCTGCAAATTCGGCAAACAAATCGAGTTGATTTGAAGTTTTTTTTTGCTGTTGTTTAGGTTTGTTAAGAAATCGCTCTGTGAAGGTCTTGAACTCCAGTTCATTGAAGATTTCTATTATTCTTTTCTCGTCAGGCTCTTTGACTTCCAGTTCTTCGAGATTAAGTTCAATTGGAACATCAGTCTTTATGGTTGCAAGAAATTTGGAGAACTCGATTTGTTCCTTGTTCTCTTCAACCTTTTTCTTGAGTGCACCTTTCAGTTCGTCAGTACGGTGGAGTAGGGAGTCGATGCTTCCGAACTGTGTAATGAGTTTCACGGCAGTTTTTTCTCCCACACCAGGGCATCCTGGAATATTGTCGGCAGAGTCTCCCATCAAGCCCAAGAGGTCGATAACCTGTTTTGGTGACTCGATGCCATATTTCTCCTTTATTCCTTCGGCATCAAGAGTTTCATATCCTCCGCCGTGGCGTGGACGGAACATCTTAACGTTTCCGCCTACGAGCTGTCCGTAATCCTTGTCTGGAGTGAGCATATATGTGTCTATGCCTTCTTTGTCTGCTTTCTTGGCAAGAGTTCCCACCACGTCATCAGCCTCATAGCCAGCAACCTCAAGTACAGGTATACGCATTGCTGCGAGAATATCCTTAATGATAGGCACAGCTTTGCGTATATCTTCAGGTGTTTCCTCGCGCTGGGCTTTATACTGTTCGTAAGCCTCATTTCGGAAGGTAGGTCCGTGGGGGTCGAAAGCCACACCGAGATACTTTGGTTGTTCCTTCTGGAGCACCTCATGTAGTGTGTTGCAGAATCCCATTACAGCGGAAGTGTTCAGACCTTTGGAGTTTATTCTTGGGTTCTTTATGAAAGCATAATACGACCTGTATATCAGAGCGTAGGCATCGAAAAGGAAAAGTTTGTCCATTGATGTATTTTTGTTTTTATATTTACTAAAAGTGATGTAACCCACCTCCAAAAGCCTTGGATATAAAGGCAAATGGAAGGAAAAAGTTTTCTTTATATAAGAATATCGTGTAAAATTACTGTTTTTTTCTGATTAATCAGATAAAATAAGTAATTTTGTAACAAAATTCATTCAATGGACTATTTATCACGCATAAAGCAACCTATAGAGAGTGAGCTCTCAGACTTTAACAATCTGTTCGCTGAGGCATTGTCGCATACCGATGGACTGTTGTCTCAGGCATTGGCTTATATTAGGCAGCGTACAGGTAAACGTATGCGTCCGATGCTTATTCTGCTTATTGCCCGTAACTACGGACAAGTGTCGGATGTGACACAGAATGCTGCTGTTGGTCTGGAACTCTTGCATACAGCAAGTCTTGTACACGATGACGTTGTTGACGAGAGTGAGGAGCGTAGAGGGCAGGCTTCTGTAAATGCTACCTATGATAATAAGGTGGCAGTTCTTGTTGGAGACTATCTCTTGTCTACAGCATTGCTTCATGTTGCTTATACGAAAAATACGAATATCGTGAAATATCTTGCAGAGTTGGGTAGGACTTTGGCAAGCGGTGAGATATTGCAGTTGTCTAATATCTCTAATGATAAAATCTCGGAAGATGTTTATTATCAGGTGATTAAACAGAAGACGGCAGCTCTCTTCGAAGCCTGTTGCGCTATAGGTGCTCTGTCTGCAGGGGCAACAGATGAAGATATTGAAAAGGCTAAGGTCTTCGGTCAGAATCTTGGTATTATTTTTCAGATTCGTGATGATATCTTTGATTACTTCGATTCCACGGAAATAGGCAAGCCTACAGGCAATGATATGGCTGAAGGCAAGTTGACTCTTCCTGTTATCTTTGCTCTTAATGATACTAACGACAGTAGTATGTTAGAGCTTGCATACAAGGTTAAGAACCGTACTGCTACATCAGATGAAATATCAAGGCTTGTAGCTTTTGCGAAAGATAATGGTGGTATAGATTATGCCAAGAAGCGTATGGAGGACTTTCATCTGGATTGCATGAATTATATAGATGAACAGGTCTCTTCAAAAGAGATAAAAGACAGTCTGAAGTGTTATCTTGATTATGTGATACAGAGAAAAAAATAAGAAAGTTCCCAAAGTATTGATATTGTTTACTTTGGGAACTTTTTTTATGTGTCTTCTTAGAAGAACTTGGTTTCCTGTCCTTCTATTTCGCTCAACAGCATGTTGGCAAGGCGGCTTGTTCCAAGTCGGAACCATTTATTGGTCAACCATTTTTCGCCCAGGACTTCTTTTACTATTGTATAGTATATAAGTGCGTCCATAACGCTGTTGATGCCTCCTGCGGGCTTAAAACCGATTTGTATGCCTGTTTCATCGTAGTATTCCTTGATAGCCTGGCACATTACGTAGGCTGCCTCTGGTGTAGCTGCAGGTTCAAGCTTACCGGTAGATGTCTTGATGTAGTCAGCACCGGCATACATGGCTATGATAGACGCCTTTTTGATGTTTGATGCAGTCTTCAGGCATCCTGTCTCAAGAATAACCTTCATGGCGTGCTCTCCGCAGACCTCTTTCAGCTCACTTATTTCGTCAGCTACGCCCTCATAGTCGCCACTGAGGAACTTTCCTACAGGCATAACGATATCTATCTCTGTAGCGCCGTCTTTTATAGCCAGTGCAGTCTCAGCCACCTTGACCTCTATAAGTGCCTGAGAAGAAGGGAAACTGCCCGAAACGCAGGCTATTTCCACACCATCGATCTCCAGCGTCTCGCTGACAACCTTTGCAAAGCATGGATAAACGCAGATTGTAGCAACGTGGGGAAGGTCTCCGTAAGCTTCGTCAAACTGGTTTACGCGTTCTGTGAAGGCAAGCACGCTCTCTTCTGAGTCTGTTGTCTTCAAGGTTGTCAGTTCAATGCTTCCCATAAGGAATTTCTTGACATCGAGATTGTCGTTTTCATGAACTTTCTCTGTTATTATTTTTTTTATAGCTTCTCTTACTTCATTGTCATCAAGGTTGGTGTTGTACTTGTTCAGAGCCTCTTCGTATTTGTTCGTCTTGGGAGTTTTATCAACTCTCTCTTCCTTCTTTGTCTCTTTTTCTGTCATCATAGTTAAATCAATTTGGTTTATATTAATGTTTTATTGTCTTCTGATGGGGTAGGATGTTCTGTAAGTTTGGGGTTGTTGTGATGTCTTTCAGAATCCCTTTTTGTCTTCTTGTCGAAGCTTTTTTTCAGTTCCTCTGTTAGGTCTATGCCTGTTTGGTTTGCAAGGCATAGGAGCACCCACATTACGTCTGCCATCTCCTCTCCGAGGTTAGCTTTCTCGCCAGGCTTAAAGCTCTGGTCTCCGTAGGTTCGGGCTATTACTCTTGCCAGTTCGCCCACTTCTTCTGTCAGACAAGCCATGTTTGTCAGTTCCGAGAAATACCGCACGCCATAGGTTTTTACCCATGTGTCAACCATCTCTTGTGCTTCTTTTATCGTCATGCTGCAATAATATTATATATGTCTCCTACCAGCAGCGCGCCGCATAGTAAGAGGAATATGAAAATTATAATTTTGGTCACTTTTCCCTCTGCGCATAGGAATTCAGCCATAATGTACAGGCATAGCATTCCCCATCCTGTCAACTCCAGGTATTTGTTGTCAAACCATAGTTTGTTTGGCAACATTACCGCTGCAAAAAGGGCGAGAAACACCCATGTCTGTTTCTTGAGTTTTTCCTTGTTCATCATGTTTCCTTGCTATTCCTTATGTTTTGTGTCTATGCATATCGTCACCGGACCGTCGTTGAGCAGTTCCACCTTCATGTCGGCGCCGAACTCGCCCGAGCCTACAGGTTTGCCGAGTGCGGTGCTGAGGTCATTGCAGAACTTCTCGTATAGCGGCACCGAAATCTCGTGTGGTGCGGCATGAATCCACGATGGGCGGTTGCCCTTCTTTGTGGATGCCATGAGCGTGAACTGGCTTACCACTATTATATCGCCGCCATCATCAAGAATAGAGCGGTTCATAATACCGTATTCATCATCGAAAACACGTAGGTTTATAGTCTTTTTCACGAGCCAGTCAATGTCTTCTTGTCCGTCCTCGCAGCCTATACCCAAGAGGATTAGAAACCCTTTCTTTATTGATGATTTTATGTTCCCGTCTATTGTGACTGAGGCATGGTTCACGCGCTGTATAACAACTTTCATTTTAATCTTTTGTTTTGCTTACAAAGTTACTTTTTTATTTATGTACCTGCAAACTATTCTCACATAAAATACTAAATTCTTTCTTTTGCCTGTTCTTCAAAATATGTTTTTATCAGCTCTGCTTTCTGTCTTCCTACTGTTCCGGAGAGCTCTTCCATACTGCTCTCCCGTATTCTTTTCACCGTCTTGAAAGTCTTCAGAAGAGCATCTTTTGTTTTAGGTCCGATACCTTTTATGTCGTCAAGTTCTGAGTGCAAGGCGTGTTTTGAACGCTTGTCGCGATGGAACGTGATGGCAAATCTATGAACCTCATCCTGAATATGTGTCAGTAGGCGGAATAGCTCACTGTCCGTCTTCATTCCTATCACCATGGGAGGAAAGCCGTACAAAAGTTCATTAGTGCGGTGGCGGTCGTCTTTTGCCAGTCCGGCAATTGGAATATCAAGTTTCAGCTCGTCTTCTATAACCTCTCTTACCACCTCCATCTGTCCTTTTCCACCATCGGTTATGATAAGGTCAGGCAATGGTTGTTGCTCCTCTTGTAAACGAGTGTAACGTCTTCTTACTACCTCCTTCATGGAGGCATAATCATCGGGTCCAACAACGGTCTTTATGTTATATTTGCGGTAGTCCTTCTTGCTTGGCTTCATCTTCTTGAACACGACACAGGCTGCAACAGCGTCCGTTCCGCTGATGTTGGAGTTGTCGAAACACTCGATTTGATAAGGCATCTTGGGCAGTTTTAGTGCCTGCTGTATTTCCTTCATCAGTCTTACTGATTTCTGTTCTGGATTAAGCTTTTCTGCTTGTTTTAAGCGGTCGAAACGATACTGTTTGCCATTCATTTCGGATAGTTCCAGCAATGTCTTCTTGTCACCTCTCTGCGGCACGGTGAGTGTCAGTTCTTTCAGAGGCAATTCTATGTCGTATGGCACCACTATTTCCCTTGATGTGCTGTTAAGTTTCTCTCTTATCTGCATTATTGCAATAGGCAGTATTTCTTTATCCTCCTCGTCCAGTTTCTTCTTGAATTCAAAGGTGAAGGCTTGGTTTATATTGCCGTTCGTCACGTGTAAATAGTTTACGAAGGCTGTATTTTCTCCATCTGTGACGGAGAAGACGTCCACATTGTTTATAGTGTGGCTTACAACCTCGCTCTTTGAGCAGAATTCTTTCAGCAAAAGATACTTCTTCTTTATCTCTTCTGCTTCCTCAAAACGTAACTCCGTAGCGAGCGTCTGCATCTCTTCAAACAGCAGTTTTTCTACTTCTCTTGTGTTTCCTTTGAGTATCTCACGAGCTTGGTTTATGTTCTTTAAGTATTCTTCGTGTGTTTGTTTTCCTATACATGCTCCTCCGCAATTCTTGATGTGGTAATCCAGGCACGGACGGTATTTCCCTTGCCTTATTCCTTCTTCAGTAATAGGTGTTCTGCATGTTCTGGGCTTGTATAGCTTCTTTATGATGTCTAACAGCGCATACATCGTTCCTATATGACTGTATGGGCCATAGAAAGTCCCGAATTTCTTGTTTATCACCCTTGTCTTGAATATTCTTGGATAGAATTCTTTTGTTATGCAAATAGAAGGGTAAGTCTTGCCGTCTTTAAGCAAGATATTGTATTTTGGCTGATATTTCTTTATCAGATTGTTTTCAAGCAGTAGAGCATCCTCCTCGGTGTTGACAACAGTATATGTGATGTTCCAAATCTTGCTTACAAGGACTTTAGTCTTGAATCTGTCAACCTCCTTGTGGAAATAAGAAGAAACCCTGTTCTTTAGATTCTTGGCTTTCCCTACGTATATGATAGTCCCTTCTTTGTCGTAGTATTGGTAGCTGCCAGGCTTGCTTGGCAGGTTGCTTACTATGCCTTTTAGGTGCTCAAGTCTTTTTTTGTCTTCTTCTTTAGTCATTTTGTCTAACTGCTTGTTTTAATGAACTTTTCTGTGTATTTGTTTCACGTGAAACTTTAATTATCCTTCTGTTGACCAGATGAGAATCTACAGAAGGATTCTGAGTGCAAAGTTAGTAATCTTGGAGGTAAATAGCAAATTTTGAAAGGCAGTTTGTGATTGTTGTGTAGCTGTGGTTGCTTGTATGATATTTTGTTGCAAGCGTGATGTCGGGTGTTAATATATGCAGGAAGAACATAATGTTTTTTTAAGGAGATATTTAATGTTCATGTTTCTTGTATAGGATATAACATTTAAAGCATGGCTAACGTCAAGAGTTCTCTTTGCCCTGCTTAACCCTGTGGCTTTTTTGTCATATCTATGTGGATTTCTCCATAACTCTTAGGGAGATTATTTCAGTATTTCCGTGAGATTACTGTAGTACTTCCGTAAGAGCACTGGGCATTGTCGGTGGAGAGCGGTGCGTGTCTGTGTGCTGTTTCGGTCTTGTGTAACCTTGGTTCGTAATATTATTAAAGTAAAAACAGGATGATAAGTATGGAAAAACACATCCATAAGCAGTCTCAAATAGGAAGTCACCTGATTTCTATAGCACAGTTATGTGATTTCTATGAGGAAGTCACCAGGTTTCTCATAGAGGTCAAATTCGTGCTGTTTGAATATGTTTCATGATTAACGTCGTGTGTTGGAGTATTTGATGATCCTGATTCATGTGTTTTTGAATAATTCTGAATGGTAAGCTAAATAGTTTCGGTATGTGGTATAAAACATATGTTGTGTAAAAGTAATAGGTTGGTTTTGGTGAAATAGCATGCTTTTGTCTGTTGTGGCTTAGTGTGGTGGAAATGTTGCAAAAACAACAGGTTGGCATTGAGTGCCAACCTGTTTGGTTATTTTCTTTTCGTAAATTCTATACTTTCAGGAGGGAAGTGATATCCGTGTTTTCTTCGAAGTTTGCTCTTCCGTTCAGATTTTCATGTACAAGTTCTATGATGAAGTTAACGTAAGTTTTCTTCGGATGGAACTTCTGTACAAGGTTATATGCGGCACGCATCGTTCCTCCTGTAGCGAGCAAATCGCCGTG
>URLQ01000102.1 GCA_900548745.1 uncultured Prevotella sp. | reverse complement strand
GGGCCTTATGGGCTCCCTGCTCGTGGGCGT
Organism: uncultured Prevotella sp.; assembly: GCA_900548745.1. GTDB lineage: Bacteria > Bacteroidota > Bacteroidia > Bacteroidales > Bacteroidaceae > Prevotella. The sequence continues at coordinate 10,617 of URLQ01000102.1, read as the reverse complement.
CAGCTTTGCAAAGGGCTTTGCCCGTTCTTTGGGCATACCGCTCATCGACGTGAACCATCTGCAGGGCCACGTGATGGCACATTTCATCAAAGAGAGCGACGACGACAACTCCGCTCCCCCACTCCCTTTCCTCTGTCTGCTCGTAAGCGGAGGAAACTCACAGATTGTAAAGATCAATGCCTACAACGACATACAGCTTCTCGGCCAGACTATCGATGATGCTGCCGGAGAGGCGATAGACAAATGCTCAAAGGTGATGGGCCTCGGATATCCTGGCGGACCGATTATAGATCGCCTGGCACGTAAGGGCAACCCGTTGGCATATAAGTTCTCGGAGCCTCATATCCCAGGTCTCGACTATAGCTTCAGTGGACTGAAGACTTCTTTCCTTTACAGTCTGCGCGACTGGATAAAAGACGACCCTGACTTCATCGAGCACCACAAGGAGGATCTTGCAGCCAGTCTGGAACATACCATCGTGGACATACTGATGAAGAAGCTGCGTCTCGCCGTAAAGCAAACAGGCATAAAGCATGTTGCCGTGGCTGGCGGAGTAAGTGCGAACACAGGTCTACGCAACGCCTTCGTGGATCACGCCAAGAGGTATCATTGGAACATATATATTCCGAAGTTCAGCTATACTACCGACAATGCCGCAATGATAGGTATCACGGGATATTTCAAGTATCTCGACAAGGACTTCTGCCCTATCGACGCTCCGGCATTTTCAAAAGTGACATTCAAATAAAAAACAAACAAAGTAACTAATATATGGGATTTGAAAACAAGATTTTAAGTAGAGAGATAAGTCAACTGATTTGGGAAAACGACAAGACCATCGGCACAGCCGAGAGCTGTACGGGCGGACGCATAGCAGAGGCAATAATAGCTATGCCCGGAGCATCAAACTATTTCAAGGGTGGCATCATCTCTTATACAAATGAAATAAAGGAAAACCTGTTGGGCGTGAGCCATGAGCTCATAGAAGAGAAGACTGCCGTCAGCGAGGAAGTGGCAAAGGAAATGGTAAGAGGAGCCATCAAGGCGCTGAACGTGGACTATGCCATAGCAGCCACCGGCTTTGCCGGTCCTGGAGGAGGCACAAGCGAAATCCCTGTGGGAACAATCTGGCTGGCATGTGGCAACAACGACGACATCGTCACTCTGAAGCTCAGCGAGGACTTCGGCAGAGACATCAACCTTGCAAAGGCCACTACGCAGGCCCTGCAGCTCTTCTTGCAATATCTGCTCGACAGATGCGACAAGAGCGAGGAGAAAAAGGACGAGGGCTATCCGGAACCTTTGTTCGGACAACAATAATTTTCATATTCGAATAAACAATAATCTTGACCGTTATGTATAAAATACAAGCAAACGCTTCTGGTACAAGAAGCATAAATGTAAGTGAAGAACACTTGGCTACAATAAAGAAGTATTCGCTGTTGAAGAACCTGATAGACAGTACCGGGTTCATCGACGAGAGCGTTCTTGACAAGCTGAAGCTGAACATGCGTTCCATGCTGGAGTCAAACAAGGGTAGCGACAAGGGGCTCATCGACCTGTGTCTCGACGTAATATACAACAATAACATGAAAGCATTCGGTCTTCATCAACTGGTGTTGCTCTACATCGAATGGATGGACAAGAACCAAAGCGAAGATATAGAAGATTAATGAGTGAGCACAGACTTACCGATTGGTTGCCAACGACGAAGAAAGAGATTGAACTTCGCGGTTGGGACCAGCTTGACGTAATACTTTTCTCAGGCGACGCCTATGTTGACCATCCGTCATTCGGCGCCGCCGTCATAGGTCGTGTGCTTGAGGCAGAAGGACTGAAGGTTGCCATCGTGCCGCAACCGGACTGGCATGGCGACTACAGAGATTTCAAGAAGCTCGGAAAGCCAAGGCTCTTCTTCGGAATATCTCCCGGCTGTATGGACTCTATGGTGAACAAATACACCGCCAACAAGCGTCTGCGTTCTGAAGATGCATACAGTCCGGACGGAAGACACGACTGCCGGCCCGAATATCCAACCATAGTATACAGCAAGATTCTGCGCGAGCTGTTCCCCGACGTGCCTGTCATTCTGGGAGGCATAGAGGCTTCGTTGCGCCGTGTGACGCACTACGACTACTGGCAGGACCGTCTGAAGCCTTGCATACTCAAGGATTCGGGTGCCGACATGATTATCTACGGCATGGGCGAAAAGCCTATCTTGCAGTTGGCACGGGAACTGTCTGAAGGCAGGAGGATTTCTGAAATCAAGGATATTCCACAAACGGTATATATCGCATCGGAAGAAGGAATATCAGGCGGCATAACAGACAAGGACATCATCATACATTCGCATGAAGAGTGCCTGCAGAACAAGAAGGCGGAAGCTGAAAACTACCGTACGATAGAAGAGCAGTCGAACATGATTCATGCACAGAGGATTCTCCAGCAGCTCGACGGGAAATATGTGGTGGTTAACCCACCCTATGCCCCGATGACAACCAATGAGATTGATGCCATATACGACTTGCCGTATACAAGGCTGCCGCACCCTAAATACAAGAACAAGCGCATACCGGCATACGAGATGATAAAGTTCTCGTGCAACATCCATCGTGGCTGTTTTGGCGGATGCTCCTTCTGTACCATAAGTGCGCATCAAGGAAAATTTATCGTCTGCCGCAGCAAGGAGAGCATACTCAAGGAAGTAAGACTGATTTCCCAGATGGACGGTTTCAAGGGTTATCTAAGCGACCTCGGCGGTCCGTCTGCCAACATGTATGGCATGAGTGGCAAAAACAAGGAGCTGTGTGGCAAGTGTAAACGTCCGTCGTGCATCAATCCACAGGTATGTCCGAATCTGAACACCGACCATACTTCCCTGCTCGACATATATCGCAGCGTGGACAAGCTGCCGGGCATCAAGAAAAGCTTCATCGGCAGCGGCGTACGCTACGACCTGCTTCTGCACAGGAGCAAGGACGAGAAGACCAATGCCGCGGCAAGAGAATATACGGAGGAACTAATCTGCCGCCATGTGAGTGGCAGACTGAAGGTGGCTCCGGAACATACTTCCGACAACGTGCTGAGACTGATGCGCAAGCCCTCGTTCTCACAGTTTGAGGAATTCAAGCGCATCTTCGACCGTATCAACAAGGAGAAGAATCTGAACCAGCAGATAATACCTTATTTCATAAGCAGCCATCCGGGATGCCTTGAGGAGGATATGGCAGAGCTTGCCGTGAAGACCAAGAGACTTGACTTCCATCTTGAGCAGGTTCAGGACTTCACCCCCACTCCGATGACTATCAGTACTGAAACCTGGTATACCGGCTATCATCCATATACTTTGGAGAAGGTATTCTCGGCAAAGACACCTAAGGAGAAACTTGCACAGCGACAGTTCTTCTTCTGGTATAAACCTGAGGAGCGCCGCAATATAGAGCGTGAGCTGAAACGCATCGGACGGGCAGACCTCATCACGCAGCTGTATGCTGACGCCTACCGTCCGGATTATCAGAGGAAGACGGAGAGAAGACCTAAGCAAACGGACTCAAACAATCGTAGGAATGAGAGTTATAGAGGAAAAGATTACCGGAAAGAAGAGCCAAGAGAAATGCGAAGACGGAATAGTCGTAAATGACGACTTCGTGGCTGTCATAGACGGAAGCACGAGCAAGACGCCATTAAGAATAAACGATGGCATGACGAATGGCAGATTCTGCATGGAGAAAGTTTGCTCGTTGCTGAATGACATCCCCTGCGAAACAACGATGGAAGAATTCTGTGCTATGTCTACAGATATGATTTTCCGTATATATATGGATAAGGGGTTGGATATCAGTCTACTAAAGGCTGATCCGATACAGAGGATGACGGCAAGCGCCGTGGTCTTCAGCCGTTCCCTTCAGGAGGTGTGGATGATTGGCGACTGCCATTGTATAGTGGATGGCAAATACTATGACAATCCAAAACCCTATGAGATTCCGATAGCAAAGAAAAGAGCGGAAATACTGAAGGATGCACTTGCCAATGGCGCTACCGTTGAGGAACTGCGCAGAAATGATATCGGCAGAGAATCCGTACTGCCAATACTCAAGGAAGCATGTAAGGAACAGAACAAGGCTTATTCCGTAATCGACGGTTTTCCAATACCTCTCCAGCATGTAAGGGTAATTAAAGTTAAGGCTCCGGAGACGGAAATCGTTCTTGCAAGTGACGGATATCCCCGATTGATGCCCACACTCAGAGAGAGCGAAAAGGAACTGGAGGGCCTTTTGGCAGAAGATCCGCTATGCATTGGCGATAACATTGCCACCAAAGGATTAAAAGTCGGTCAGAAATCATTTGACGACCGATCATATATACGTCTAACCAGCTAAAAAGCATTTGATATGAAGTTTGTAGGAATAATACCAGCCCGCTACGCATCACAGCGTTTTCCGGGGAAACCACTTGCTATACTCGGCGGAAAACCGGTTATACAGAGAGTTTACGAACAGGTAAAGACCGTATTGGACGATGTATACGTTGCAACTGACGACGACAGGATTTTCAAGACAGTTGAGAGTTTTGGCGGCAAGGCTGTGATGACTTCACCCAACCACAAGAGCGGCACCGACCGTATAGAGGAAGCCATTGAGAAAATAGGTGGCGACTTCGATGTGGTCATCAACATACAGGGTGACGAACCGTTTATACAGAAGTCACAGATTGAAGAGCTCTGCAGATGTTTTGACGACGAGAACACCCAGATTGCCACTCTCGGCATGCCTTTCACAGAGCAACAAGGTCTTGCGGCTCTTGAGAATCCGAACTCACCGAAGATTGTAGTAGACAACAACAACTACGCCATGTATTTCAGTCGTAGCGTGATACCGTATCTCCGCAATGTGCCACGCGAGAACTGGCTTACAGCCCATCAGTATCTCAAGCACATCGGTCTGTATGCCTACCGCCGTGAAGTGTTGGCTGAAGTAACAAAGCTGCCTCAGTCAAGTCTTGAGATAGCGGAAAGTCTTGAGCAACTCCGTTGGTTGCAGAACGGATATAAGATAAAGGTAGGTCTCACCACCGTTGAAACAGTGGGCATCGACACACCTGCCGACCTTCTGCAAGCGGAGAAATTCCTTCAGCAGAACAGATAAACAATTTTTATATGGAGGGTTAAAGATGTTTCGTTAAAAAACAAACATATTTCATCCTTATTGTACAGAAAATAAAAAGCGCAAGATACATTATATATCCTTGCGCTTTTTCTGTATGCAAAACTCCGATCGTTTAGAACGGCAGGTCGTCAACAGACTCACTACTACCAGCAGCAGGAGCAACACCAGCCTCAGGTGCTGGAGGGAAAGCATCAGCTGCAGGCATCGGCTGTACACCAGGAGCTGCTGCGGCAGCAACGGCACTATCAACAGCTTCCACCTTCCATGCACGGATGGAGTTGAACCAACGTCCGTTCCACTCGCGTGCATCAATATCAAATGATACTTTTATATTGTTTCCAATCTGGAGTAAACTCTCGAACTGTGCAATACGGTCTGTACCGAAAATCTCGAAACACATCTTCTTCGGATACTGCTCCATTGTTTCAATTACACACTCCTGGGCTTTCCATGGATTTCCAGCCTTTGATGTGCCTTCTCTCGGAGCAAGCACGGCAATAACTTTTCCTTCTAATTCCATTCTTTATCTCTTTTATGTTTTTTTCTGATTTGCGAAATTACCAAAATAGTTTTAAAAACGAAAACATTTCCTTTATTTTTTGCTCACAACAATGTTTTTTTGTAGTTTTGTACTCGTAAAAGTGACTTACACACATAATAAATTAACAAGTTTAATATAAACAACTATAAAATACACCACAATGAGATTAACGTTGTCCAGTGCGGTATTGAGTAACCGCCTTCTTACATTGTCAAAAGTACTCAACAGCAAGAACTCTTTACAGATCCTTGAATGCATCCTTTTTGAAGTAAACAATGGCGTCCTCACTCTTACCGCTTCTGATAAGGAGAATGAGATGAAGACACAGATTCAGCTTGATGAATCTGATGCTGACGGAAAGTTTGCTATCAGCAGCCGTACGATAATTGATGCGGTGAAAGAACTGCCAGAGCAGCCGATTACTCTTGAAATAGATATGGCAACATACAACGTGAAGGTAATCTACCAGAATGGCGACTATAATTTCACAGCTCAGAATGCAGACGAATTTCCACAAGTACAGGCAATAGAAGAGAATGCAGCAACAATAAAGATAGGTTCTGCCGTGCTGACAGACAATATCACCCGAACACTTTTTGCTACGGCAAATGAGGAAATCCGTCCGGTGATGAACGGTATATACTTTGACCTCACACCCGAGGCTCTTGCCATCGTGGCAAGTGATGGTCATAAGCTCGTGAGAAACAAGGTATTCTCCATCAAGGACGAGAATGCAAAATCTTTTATCCTGCCAAAGAAGCCGGCAACAATTCTCAAGAACGTTTTGGCAAAGGATGATAGCGAGGTGGAGATTGTCTTTGATAACAAGAACGCGAAGATAAAGGCTGATTTCGGCACTCTAACCTGCCGTCTGATTGAAGGACGCTATCCGAACTACTCATCAGTCATTCCGACAAACAACCCTTGCCAGCTGACAATAGACCGTCGTACATTGCTTGGCACCCTACGTCGTGTACTTCCGTTTGCAAGTGAAAGCAGCCAGCTCGTCCGTCTGCGTCTGTCAATGGGACAGCTTGAGGTTTCTTCAGAGGATATCGACTTCTACACAAGCGCAAAGGAAAGCATAGTATGCGATTATGCAAGTAATGCCATGAGCATAGGCTTCAAGGGAACATCACTACTTGACATACTTAACAACCTGACAAGCGACGAAGTGATATTGGAACTTGCCGACCCAAGCCGCCCTTGTATCATTACCCCCGTTGAGCAACCAGAAGGACAGGATATCCTGATGCTCATAATGCCAATGCTCCTCAACGACTAATTATATCAAAGAGGTATATATAGAATATATTAGATATGAAACTGAATCTCACCAAACCTCTCGTTGTCTTCGACCTGGAGACAACGGGACTTGACATAGTTAACGACAGAATCTTCCAGCTGTCATATATCAAGGTTTATCCTGACGGAAAAGAGGAAAGAGAAAACATCTATTTCAATCCTCAGAAACCGATTCCACAGGAGGTTATCGAACTGACAGGAACAACCAACGAGGACGTTGCCGACAAGCCTACCTTCAAAGCCCTTTCAAAAGAGCTGGAAGAGAAATTCTCCGGTTGCGACTTTGCCGGATATAATTCCAACCACTTTGATGTGCCGATGCTCTCGGAGGAATTCTATCGTGCAGGTATAAACTTCGATTTCAGCAAGTGCAGACTTATTGATGCGCAGGCTATCTTCCACAAGATGGAGAGAAGAAACCTTGCTGCGGCATATAAGTTCTATTGCGGACGCAAGATGGAGGAAGACTTTGCCGCCCATCGTGCCGACCAGGACACCGAGGCTACATACAGAGTGCTGCAGGGAGAGCTCGACATGTATTCTGCCGAGCGACAGGAAGAAAAGGAAAGACAGCTGGAAAACAATATAGATGCGTTGGCAGAGTTCTCAAAGACCAACGATAATGTTGACTTCTCAGGTAGAATAGTATGGAAGGAAATGAAGGATGCCAACGGAAAAGTCATGCTTGATGCTGACGGGAAACCTCGCAAGCAGGAGGTCTTCAACTTCGGAAAATACAAAGGATGGCCGGTTGTTGATGCTTTGCGCCGCGATCCGGGTTACTATAACTGGATATGCAGCAGCGACTTTACAAGTGACACCAAACAAGTACTGACACGAATCAGACTTCGTGACATGGGGAGATAAATGATATGCTGAAAAGAAAGAAAATAGTTCTTGGTATAACTGGAAGCATCGCTGCCTACAAAGCTTGCTACATCATCCGCGAACTTATAAAAGGCGGGGCTGAAGTACAGGTTGTGATAACGCCGAGTGGCAAGGAGTTCATCACTCCCATTACGCTATCTGCACTCACCCACAAACCTGTTATCAGCGAATTCTTCTCACAGCGCGACGGTACATGGAACTCACATGTAGATCTCGGACTGTGGGCAGACTGTATGCTCATTGCTCCATGCACAGCCGCCACAATAGGAAAGATGGCGAACGGCATTGCTGACAATATGCTCATAACTACATATCTGTCGATGAAAGCACCCGTTTTTGTTGCTCCGGCAATGGACCTCGACATGTATGCACATCCGTCAACGCAGAAGAACCTTCAGACGCTGAAAAGCTACGGCAACATTATTATTGAGCCGCAGAGCGGATTCCTGGCAAGCGGACTGGAAGGCAAAGGACGCATGGAGGAGCCTAAGGTGATTGCCGAATGTCTGTCAGACTTTTTCGACAAGCAGGAGAAAGGACAGTATGCCGATTCCTCTCTTCGAGGCAAGAAGATAATGATCACAGCAGGACCAACCTACGAAAAGATTGACCCTGTGAGATTTATCGGCAACTATTCAAGCGGCAAGATGGGCTATGCCCTTGCTGAAGAGTGTGCAAGAAGAGGAGCAGAAGTGACTCTTATATCAGGACCGGTATCCATGACATGCTCTGACTCTATAAAGAGAATCGACGTTGAATGTTGCGAAGAGATGTATAATGCAGCCACGGATGTTTTCCCTGGGCAGGATGCGGCTATCCTTTGTGCTGCAGTAGCTGACTTCCGTCCGGAACATGCTGCCGACAAGAAGATAAAGAGAGAGAAAGACGACCTCGTAATCAGACTCAGCCCTACAAGAGACATCGCTGCTTCTCTTGGAAAACTGAAAAGCAACAGCCAGAAGCTCATCGGCTTTGCCCTTGAGACAAACGATGAAGAGCTGAATGCGAAGAAGAAGCTGAAGAAGAAAAACTTCGATTTCATCGTTCTCAACTCTACAAAGAACGAAGGTACTACTTTCCAGAGCGATTACAATCAGGTGGCTATAATGTCTGAAAATGAAACAAAACATTTTGACAAGAAACCTAAAAACGAGGTTGCCGCAGATATTATAAATGAACTTGAGAACATCTTATAACATTGCAGAGCAATCACTTTAACCATTCTGGTATAAAGTGTTTGCTCTCAATATAATAAAAACACTATAGCTTAATATGAAACGACTGGTAAGCATAATCTTATTTATCATCGCAGTATCTGTAAATGCTGTGTGTCAGGAACTACAGGCAAAGGTAACCATAAACCATAACCAGATTCAGGGTACGGATGCCAGCGTGTTTGAGAATCTCCAGCAGACTCTCGAACAGTTTATCAATGACAGACAGTGGACGAATTATCAGTTTCAGAAAAACGAGAAGATTGTATGTAACTTCAACATTACTGTGACAAAATACGACCAGTCGTCAAATCTATTCACGTGCAATGCGCTGATACAGGCAAACCGCCCTGTATATAATGCCTCTTACACGACGACATTGTACAACAATAAAGACAACGACTTCAGCTTTGAGTTTGCTCAGTTTGACCAGCTCAACTTCAATGAAGACCAGATAGACAACCAGCTGACGGCTCTTATTGCCTATTATGCCTATCTGATAATCGGTCTCGACCTTGACAGTTTCTCTCCAATGGGAGGAGAAGAGGTTTTGCAGCGATGCATGAATCTAACCAATAATGCGCAGAGCCTTAACTTCCCGGGATGGAAATCCTTTGAGACCACCCGTAACCGCTTTGCCATCATCAACGACTATCTCGACAACGCCATGAAGCCTTTCCGCCAGTTGCAGTATGACTATTACCGCACGGGGCTCGATGAAATGGCTAATAATGCAGACCGAGGCAGGACAAATATCTCTACCGCAATAGAGACGAACCTCAAGAAAGCCCACGACGACAAACCGCTTAGCAGTCTGCCGGCCATATGGACCGACTATAAGAAAGACGAGTTGGCCAATATATATAAAGGTAAGGGCACACAGAAGGAGAAGGAGAACGTATACGAAGTGCTCTTCTCCATCAACGCCTCTCAGAATTCGTCATGGGAGAAAATAAAGGAATAGTATTTTCCTGTTCGCAGGAACTACAATACACATCATCTATAAACAACATGCTTAATATCTGAAAAATAACATGCTTAAGCAATTATATATAAAAAACTTTGCACTAATAGACAGTCTTGACATGGACTTTTACCCCGGCTTTTCCGTAATGACGGGTGAGACGGGTGCCGGAAAGAGTATCATATTAGGTGCAATAAACCTTTTGCTCGGACAGAGAGCGGAATCAAAATACATCAAGAAGGGCTCTGACAAATGCGTCATCGAAGCCCATTTCGATTTGTCGAAATACAACATGCAGCCTTTCTTCACAGATAACGACATCGAATATGATGCCAACGACTGTATACTGCGCCGTGAACTGACGGCAGCAGGAAAGAGCCGTGCGTTCATAAACGACACGCCGGTGCCTCTGTCTATAATAAAGCAGCTTGGAGAACAGCTTGTCGATATCCACAGCCAGCACCAGAATCTGCTGCTTGGCAGTGAGGACTTCCAGCTCAGAGTGCTTGACATCATAGCGCAGGATTCCAATATCGTCAC
>URLQ01000101.1 GCA_900548745.1 uncultured Prevotella sp. | reverse complement strand
AAAGACATCAAAGCCGTACCGGCAGAAAACGCAAACGAGCTTTGGCGCAACTACCAGCTCTATGTAGAGCAGTTCTACGACCTGCTGAAGCTAAACAGCGAAGCCCGCGAATACGACTTCAAGAAGAATCTCGAAATAAAGACAAAACTCTGCGAAGCAGCAGAAAAGCTCGCTGACGAAGAGGACGTAATAAGTGCTTTCCATCAGTTGCAGGAGCTGCACAACGAATACCGCGAGAGCGGACCTGTAGCAAAGGAACTCCGCGAAAGCATCTGGGCTCGCTTCAAGGCTGCATCTACTGTGATAAACAAAAAGCACCAGCAGCACTTCGAAGATATCCGTACACAAGAAGAGGAGAACCTCAACAAGAAGACTGCACTCTGCGAAAAAGTGGAAGCTATAGCCAAAGAGGAAAACAAGAACTCTGCCGACTGGGAGAACCATACAAAGCAGATTATCGAGATTCAGACGGAATGGAAGACCATCGGCTTCGCACCACAGAAGATGAACGTGAAGATATTCGAACGCTTCCGTGCTGCATGCGATGACTTCTTTGGAAGAAAGTCTGAGTTCTTCACCAACCTGAAAAAGGAATTTGCTGAAAACGCAGAGAAAAAGAAAGCTCTCGTAGAGAAAGCACAGGCTCTCAAAGACAGCACCGACTGGAAGTCAACAAGCGACAAACTCATCGCACTGCAGAAGGAATGGAAGACCATCGGCATGGTACCTAAGAAATACGGTGATCAGCTGTGGAACGACTTCCTCGCTGCCTGCAACCAGTTCTTTGAAGCACGCAATGCCGCAAATGCAGGAACACGCAACGAAGAACATGTAAACCTGGAGAAGAAGCAAGACATCATTGCACAACTCAAGGCTCTGCTCGAAGATGCCGGCGACGACACACAGGCTACCGTACGCAAGCTCACCGAAGAGTACAACGCCATAGGCCACGTGCCATACAAAGAGAAGGATAAGCTCTACAACGAATACCACGCTGTGCTCGACAAGATTTTCAAGGAGCTTAACATCTCTACAGCACGCCGCCGTCTGAACAACTTCAAGACAAACCTGAAAAACGTGGCAAAGCGTGGTGAGGATGCTCTCGACAACGAGCGTGGCAGACTACAGCGCCGTGCAGAGCAGATGAAGCAGGAAATACAGACCTACGAGAACAACCTCGGCTTCCTCAATGCAGCAAGCAAGAAGGGCAACAGCCTCATCGACGAGATGAACCGCAAGGTACAGAAGCTGAAGGATGACCTCGAGCTTGTAAAGCAGAAAATAAAGGCCATCGACGCTGAGGATAAATAAAGGACATAAATTATTCAACACATAACGACGGAAGCGCACCAAAACAAAGATGCGCTTCCGTTGGCTTTATATATATAAACAACCATTACCCTCATTACTGCTTCAACCTTCCATTATAAAGACGCAGACAAGAAACCTTATATCTGCAAAAAAAAGCAAACAACAATGACAAAACGAATTTGCGATTTTATAGCCGGGAATATGGGATGGATAGTGCTCGCCATAGGAGTGCTGTCGGTCGTCTTCCCTACTCCACTCGCAAGCATCGACACGATGTGGATTAACCCGTTACTGGGAGTGGTAATGTTCGGCATGGGACTAACTCTCAACCCCACAGACTTCAAGATCGTGTTCAGTCGTCCGAAAGACGTAATAATCGGATGTATGGCACAGTTCACCATCATGCCCCTCACGGCATGGATGCTAACCCGTTTGTTCCATCTGCCCGAAGACCTCGCCCTGGGCGTTATACTTGTGGGTTGCTGTCCCGGAGGAACGGCTTCCAACGTAATAACGTATCTGGCAAAAGGCGACCTCGCCCTCTCCGTGGGCATGACGGCAACATCTACGGTACTTGCTCCACTGCTCACACCAGCCATAACATGGCTCGTGGCAGGAACATTCGTCCACGTGGATGCCCCGAGCATGTTCTTCTCCATCGTGCAAGTGGTTATCATGCCTATACTGGCAGGGTTCCTCATCCAGCATTATCTGCCGAAATTCACCAAACGCGCCGTAGCCTATCTGCCGGCATTTTCGTCTGTCACCATCGTGCTGCTCGTAGGCATCATCGTTGCACACAATGCTGAAAAGCTGCTCACCTGCGGACTGCTTGTGATACTCGTCGTCATGCTCCACAACATCTGTGGACTGACTCTCGGTTATGGCATCGGCAGACTACTTCGTCTGGAGCACAAGAAATGCGTGGCTATATCTATTGAGGTAGGCATGCAGAATTCCGGTCTTGCCAGTTCGCTTGCCACGCTCCACTTCGCAGTCTTCCCTCTCGCCACCATCCCTGGTGCCGTATTCAGTGTATGGCACAACATCAGTGGAGCAATAATGGCACGAGTGTACGGAAGAAACGACTCTCAACAAACAAGAACAACATCCATCATATAAATAAGTATAACATTATATTATATACAATACGCATTAAATCATGACAACATTCTCCCATCGTCTCAATGACGACAACGACTACAAGCGTGACGAACTGATAAGAAAGATAGAACGTGCCGTGGAACACATGACGCTCAAGGAACTTGAAGCCCTTGCCTACGATATGTTCACCAAGGGTTATCTTGAAGACTGTTGATTCAATTGCTCTTCTATTCATTATCCTGAATTTTGTGATTTTACAGCATTGAAAACCATGGAATTTTGTGATTTTACAGCCTTACGCATATGGAATTTTGTGATAAACTCGCTTAAAAACCTTGGAATTTTGTGATAAACCCACTTGAAAACCTTGGAATTTTGTGATTTCATCCCTTGATATGCTTGGAATTTTGTGATAAAAACACTATCTTTGCAGCACATACTCATTGAATATGAAACTGTTACAAAGAAAAATAGACAAAATCCTAAGGGATTGGAAACATACAGAAAACAAGATGCCTCTTATAGTAAAAGGAGCAAGGCAGATTGGGAAGACAGCTTCCATCATGCAATTTGCCACCGAAAACTATAAGAACGTCATTGCCATAAACTTCGTGTTGCAGAAAAAATACAAGGCCATTTTCGATGACAGCTACGAAGTTGAGGATATCGTCAGGAACATAACCTTGATTGATCCCAGTCTCAATTTTGAAGCTGGAAACACTCTGATATTCTTTGACGAGCTACAAGACTGTCCTGCATGCGCCACAAGTCTGAAGGCATTCTGCATAGACGGCAGATTCGACGTGATTTGTTCCGGTTCGCTGATGGGCATCAACTACCGTGAGATAGAATCCAACAGCGTAGGCTACAAGCAGGACTATACCATGCACTCGATGGACTTCGAAGAGTTTCTATGGGCAAAAGGATACGACAGCACCTTCATTGAACATCTATACAACAAGATGTGCAGCATCACTCCACTATCAAATTTGGAGATGGAAACTTTGGGAGAAATCTTCAGGGAATACATGACCATCGGAGGAATGCCTGCCGTAGTCAACAGCTTCATAAACAACGGCAACTACAGCGGGACTCTAATGATGCAACGCCAGCTACTGCTCGACTACGAGGAGGACATCACAAAATATGCACAGGGCCTCGACAAAGGAAAAATCAAGAATATATACAACCATATCTCGGTATTTCTCGGACAAGACAACAAGAAATTCCAGATCAGCAAGATTGCACATGGAGCAAGAAACAGGGAATACGTTGGTACCGTGGAATGGCTGCGTGATGCCGGCATCGTAAACGTATGCTATTGTCTCGCACAAGTATCGCTTCCGCTGAAAGGCAACTATGACCCGAAATCATACAAGCTTTACTATAAAGACACGGGACTACTCGTTGCCTCCCTCGACGAGGAGTCACAGGAAGACATGCGCGTCAACAAAAACTACGGCACTTACAAAGGAGCAATATACGAAAACATCGTAGGCGACATGCTTGTAAAGCAAGGGTACGACCTGTATTTCTACCGCAACGAGAAGTCTACTATAGAAATGGATTTCTTCATCCGCGACACATCATCGCTGATACCAATAGAAGTGAAAGCAACAGACAATGCCACTAAGTCGCTCTCCAAACTTACAGCTGCTGACGGCAAATACCCAGAAATAAAATACGGGATAAAGCTCTGCAACAAGAACATCGGTTTCAACGGACAATTCTACACCTTTCCCTACTTCCTCACGTTCCTGTTGAAGAGATTTGTAAGGAGGGAACTTGAATAAATCCCCTCTCTCCACCCTTCATGCGGAGATTACCGTCTCTATTCTCCGCATTACTTGCGGAATAAGGAGAATAAGAATAGGTATAAAAAAACGACGGAAAACGAAATGAGGCTGTTGCCCTATCGTTTTCCGTCATTCTTTTATATATTATGCTTCTGTGTTATTATGAGCCTATTCCTCATCGTCCCAAAGTCCCATGTCGCTGTTTCCCTTCGACAGGATTTCAGAGTTAGGGTCGGCATTCTTTGTTCCGTCGCCCTTCTCCTTCCACTCTACTTCAATCGTCTTATCGCCGGATGCAGCCATCAGACACCCTTCCGTAAAGACCTTGCGCCATTCTGTGGCAGGCTTTGAATATACTTTTTTCATTTTGCTCTTTTGCTTTTTTATTTGTTATCAACATAATTGTTTATTATCAACACTCCGTCGGCAGTGTTTATATCGCCGTCGTTGTTCATGTCTGCAACCGCCGGGCTGAGGTCTTTCGCCGTGCCGTCCACATAGCTGTTGATGAGCATCACTCCGTCGGTGGTGTTCACCTCGCCGTCGCCATTCACGTCGCCCTTCTTGCCTCCGCTGTTCTCCACGTTGCCCTCCTGTCCGCTTCCGCCGTTAGGCTCATCGGGACTTACAGGGTTGTACTCGAACTCCGCCGTCAGCTCCACGTTTTTTCTCGGCATATAGTAGTTGAAGGACAGTTCCGTGCTCACGGAGCACCCATCCATCTTCCATCCCTTGAACACGTAGCCGGGACTTGGATACGCCGTAACAGTCACATATCCGTCAGCCTCCACCTTGCTGCCGCTTGTCCTGTTGAACGAGCAGCAGCCCACTTCGCTCGGCTTCAGATACAGTCTGTACTCATTTGCCATGACCGGTTCCGAAGGGTCTACGGGCGTGAAGGTGTATTCGGCACAGAATCTTGCGTTATCCTCCACCGTATATTCGAAGCTCTGCTTTTCGGTATACTTCTTCCCTTCTTGGTCCAGTAGGCAAAGGTGTAGTTGTTGTCGCGCGACGAAACGCTTATCTTTGCCGTATTGCCCTGCACGTAGGTTCCGCTTCCCGAAGTATAACCGTGGTCTGACGTTACCGTGATGGTGAAATTAGCGTTAGGCTCCGGAGGGTTCGTAGGGTCGAAGTCATCCTTTTCAGCCCTTATCCCAGCCCAAGTTCTGCTGCTGCTCACTAAGAGCAGCAGCAGAACCAATCCAGTATACATTAACAACATTCTTGCTGTTTTCATTTTTTCAATTGTTACAAAGGTAAACACTCTGATGAACCGTTGTATCCGTATTCATCATTTCACCATCACCTTAGCCTTCATCTTTCCTACCTCCACGATGTATACACCCTTCGAGAGGTTGAGGAATCCGTTCTCTGTGCGTGTTGCGAACAAAGCACCGCTGAGAGAGTATACGTTGACAGTCTTGCCGTCAACTCCTGTCAGGTTAATTCCGTTGGTTGAGGGCATGATGTTCACTCCTGCCTCCTTTGCTATGTCGGCAATGCCTGTAGCACCGCCGTCGATGAGCAGCATGAAGCGGTTGTCGAATGTTCCTGCCTCGGAAGAGAAGCTGTAGTCGCCGTTGCTCAGGTCGTAGGTGATGTTCATCAGATTGTCTTTCAGCAATACCGGCTGGTCCATGCGCTCTGCCGAGAAGGTATAGTCGCCGGCAGCCTTTGCCGTGAATCCAAGCTGCACGCTTCCCTGCGGTCTCTCGTTGATAGCCATCTTTCCGCCCTGTGCCTCTATCGAGTAGAGCTGTACAGCCGATGTGGTGCTCTCGAACTTGGCGGCATCGCAGTCCATTTCGTATTTGTTGCTCTTTGTCTGGTTGAACACCACTCTCGTCTTGTCCGTGTTCTTACCGTCTGTGATGGCGAGGTTCACGAGCAGTCGCTCAGGGTTGAGCTGTCGCTTCAGGGCTTTCTTGGCATTTTCCGTCTTGCGGTTGTTGCTGCCTATCTGCGTCATGCGGTGCTCCGGGTCAAACTCAATACTGCTGCTGCCAGTAGGACGCTGCACGAAGAATGCCTCGTATGGATGGAAGATATAGTCGTCGTCGCCAGGGCGCACAGCCTCGTAGCCGCTGCCGTTCCATCTTGTCACAGGAGCGTTGTAGCCCATATCGTTGAGGTCGAAGAAGCTTGTGAACGGGTTGCCCACGAAGTTCCAGCTTGCGTCCTGCTCGTTTGTCGAAGCGTTGGCTTCGAGGTTGCAGTCGAACCTCACGTTAGGCAGCTTACCGAACTTCTCCTTCTCTATCATGATCGATAGCGTGCAACTTGTCGATGCCTGGAAGATATATCCCTTTCCGGCTTTCAGATATTCCTCTGTAGCAGGCAGGTCGGTCCATCCTCCCTTGCCCTTCTCGGCTCTTACCTTTCCGTCGTAGTAGCGGAACACGAAGTTTCCGTCGCACTTTATGTTGCTTCGTTTGATATCGAACGGGAAGCAGAAGAAGTGCCAGCGGTTAGCCTCAATAGTGATGTCGATGAATATCCTCTTGGCATCCACGTTAGCCTTGGCTATAATAGTAGCCCAGTTCGAGGCGTCTGCCTTCAGATGAATGTCGTCGGCAGTCTGATCCTTGTCGCCGTCCACGATTAGTCCTCCACCCGGGTTCACGTCGATGTCGGGATTTCCGTCGAAGCGTCCCTTGTCTTTGCTCGCGCTGTTCGCGTCGCTCAGGGTGTAGTCCTTGTTTATATACATATATTTATACGGCTCATCAAACCAGCGGTAGTTGTCGTTGTCGAACTGTCCCCACTGCGTCTGATAGTAGTAGTTGGCATAGCTCTGAGTAGGCATCCAGAGGCGTGCGTTCTTGTAAGTCGTTTCGCCGAAGGTGTTTTGTCCTATGCTGATTGGCTCTACGGTATAGGTGTAGATGTCTGAGAGGTTGCTGCAATCACTAAAAGCCTCATCTCCTACATTCTGCAATGTACTCGGAATGCGGACTTCCTTTAGGGAAGTACAGCCGCTGAAAGCATTATTGCCAATGCGGTCGAGTCCCGGCAGACTGATTTTTTCAAGGGAAGAACAATTATAAAAAACATAACTTCCGATATTTTTCAGCGAAGGAGGGAATTGTATGGTTTTCAGATTACTGCAGCCAACAAAACTCCATCCATCAGAATAGATATATTCAGAACCAATAGACTCCAACCCATCTGGAAGAACTACATTGTCAAGTTTACTACAGTCAGCAAAAGAAGAAGCACCTATATATTTTAGATTTTTCGGGAAATCAACAGATTCCAAAGATGAACAGAATGCCACTGCACGATTGCCAATGGATATAGCATTCTTCGGCAACTTCAATGTAACGAGGTTATCCAACTTGTAGAATGAATAATCGCCCACAACATTGTCCGTTGTGCTGTTATTTTCATAATAAGCAAAGCCGTTAGCCACGATATCAGCGTCTGTCAGATCAAGATTCTGCAGGTTTGTCATCTTTGTGCGAATCATAAATATGTCGTAGCCATTGATTGTGCCTGTAGCCTTCAGCGAAACCACCTTCTTCATATTTGTAGCACCGATAGCCTGCTCCAGTCCCGACTGGTTGTCCATAGCAGTTGTCGTAACGACATAGTCAAGTTGATCGCTTATTGAGAAAATCTTATCTGCATAGTTTTTCCATACATCAGCAGCCTTATAGGCATCTACGGCAGATTCCGGAACTCGTATTATATATGAAGCACCATCAAAAGCAGGATAACCATTATTCACAGCCAAAACAGCTGGCTGAGTTCCGTTAAAAGTATATTCTGTCACTTTATCGAAGCACTGATACCCCATACTTTTCAAAGTTTCCGGCAGAGAGATTTTTGTAATACCACTCCCCCAAAAAGCAATCTCTCCTAAACTTTCAACTTTAGGTAAGTCTACAGATTGCAAGCTACTACAGTCTCCAAATGCCGCACCATAAATGGTTGTACAAACTGGCAAATCTACAGATTGCAAGCTACTACAGCCATTAAATGCAGAAGAACCTATAGTTGTACATTGTGGCAAATCTACAAATTTTATTCCCGTCTTAATAAAAGCACCCACTGGAATACTTTTAAAATTCTCTAATCCTATAACATTCTCAAGTTTTGTGCATCCTCCAAAAGCGTTAGCCCCAAGTTCCTTACAAGCTGACAAATCAACTTCAGTCATTAATGAACAACCACTAAACGCATTACTGCCAATAGATGTACAAATATAAGTATTGACATTCTGAAGTTTGCTGCAACCAGAAAAAGCAATAGAACCAACAGAAGTACACATTGACAAATCTATATTCTCAAGACTTGAACAGCCAGAAAAAGCTTGGTCTGGTATAGAAGAAAGCTTTGGATTGCCTACAGACTGAAGACTTGAACAATTCTCAAAAGCAGAAGTTCCTAATTTCTTACAAGCCGACAAATCAGCTTCGGTTATAGATGAACAACCATAAAAAGCATTATCGCCAATATATGTACAAATAGAAGTATTGACATTCTGAAGTTTGCTGCAACTATTAAAAGCATAAGAACCAACCGAAGTACACATTGACAAATCTATTTTCTCAAGACTTGAACAGCCATTAAAAGCATAGTCTGGTATAGAAGTAAGCTTTGGATTGCCTACAGTCTGAAGACTTGAACAGCCATAAAAAGCACGAGAACCAACCGATGTACACATCGACAAATCTATTTTCTCAAGGCTTGAACAGCCATAAAAAGCCCAATCATCTACAGATGTACATTTAGCCGATTCTCCTATGCTTTGAAGATTAGAACAATTCTCAAATGCAGAATTTCCAATCCTGCATAAGCCTAAATCAAGTGCCATTAAACTATTACAACCATTGAAGGCACTACCGCCTATTGATGTCACCTTCTTTATATTTTCCACAGTCTTCAAGCTCGAACAATTCTGGAACATATAATAAGGTATTACCGTAACCGTTGACGGCCACGTCACTTTCTCCAATGTCTTATTTTCCTGGAAAGTAAATTCAATACCCGTAACAGTATACTCCTTTGTGCCGTCATATACTTTTTCTGGTATCACCACCTCGTCACCATAGCCGGAGGCAGAAGTGATATAGGTAATCGGGTCGTTGCTGCATATCCCACCACAACTCCACGTCACACCTCTCTCGTCAGTATAATCGAAAGCGAGGCTCTGCAGTATGCTCACGCTGACGAGCAACAATATTAAAAACAGCTTTTTCATAACCAAGTATTTTTAAGGTAAATAATGTTTTATTTTAATTTCAAGACCTTCTGTCCGTCAACTATATATATCTTTCCCGGCAATGGATTCTCCACCCTTTTGCCATCAAGAGAGTAAAAAACAGGCTCGTGCTGCGCTGCACCATTTGAACACTCTGCGCTGCCGATGCCCGTAGTACCGTTGTCTATAACCATTTCCATATACTTCGCGCCATTGGTAAACGTCGGCTCCACCCAACACTTGCCTGCCGGAATTTCAAATGTCTTTCCCGACATGGCATATAGTTTGACACCCTCGCCAAGATTCTGCAGTACGAAGCCGTTGTCCTTTGTCTGCGGAACGATAGCTCCGTAGATAATGTCCTGCTGCGCCACCTCCTTATATTTCGTCTCGTCTACATCACCACTGAATGTACCGCTGAAACCGTTCTCGGCATAAAGCAGCACAGGAGTGTATGCCAGGATAGAAGTCTGCTGCTTCAGATAAGCAACCCCGCTCTCGCGATCGGTAACGGTGTAAGCCTCCAGTCCGGAAGGAAGCACAGGTATGTCGAACGGCACCACACATGAGCCCCATTGGTTCTTTGCGCTTACGCTTATGGTAGCGGTGCTGTGCGCCATAGCTGTTATCGTCTCCGTCCGGTCCTTGCAGTTATACTGCTGTCCTCGCATCTCCTTTCCGTCGATGATTACCTTCTCGTTGGTCGTAAGGTGACACTCAGTAATGTGTACGTCGTCAACTCCCGGCTTGAGATAAGGAGATGCCTTACAGTAAATAGTAACCAGAGTTCCACTCGTAGCCGTGAAGTCTTTACCTTTAACACTAAGGCACGCCATTCTGAGAATATTCTTGCCAACCGCTCCATAGGATACAGCCAGGTCATGGGAGAATATTTTATTTCCAGAACGTACGGTATAAGGAAAAATCGTATTCTCTCCCATCCATAACCACACCTTTGGGGACATCTTCCCATCATCATCTTCCTCCATTACCGGCTCCAGACCTGATGGCAACTCGATGTCCATCTCAAAAGCCGTGTAGATTTGAGTTCCGTTGAGATTAACCGTCAGTTCGTACTCTTCGCCGCTGCCCGGTTCCACAGTTAGGTCGCCGAGCGTAACATAATCATCGGTCTCCTTCTGATGGTACGTGCTGTCTGCAAATGCCCCAGCCGCACTGCAGACAAGAGTAAGAAACAGAAGAATCCTTCTTCTTAATCTTAAGTCCATATTTAATTAGGGATATTCAGTAAATAGCTAACTAATTATTTGTCAGTGTGTTATA
>URLQ01000100.1 GCA_900548745.1 uncultured Prevotella sp. | reverse complement strand
ACCTGGGACCACAACCGCCAGCTGAAGCTCGGAGCCGACTACACCTATCAGAAGTGGAGCTCCGTGGCTTTCCCCGTGTACAACGTCATAAACAACGTGCCGCAGTATGCTCTTGACGGCAACTATTACACCGATCGCCACAAGCTTACCGCCGGAGGGGAATACTGTGGCGACGAGCAGAGCCGTTACTTCCTGAAGCGTCTCCACATCCGTGCCGGAGTGTCTTACGCCACGCCGTACACCAAGATAAACGGCAACGACGGACCATCGGAGCTGAGTGCCAGCGTGGAATACCCATCGTAAACAACTATAACAACCGTTCCATCCTCAACATCTCAGGACAGTGGGTGCGCACGTCAGCCAAGAACTTCATAACGGAAAATACCTTCCGCATAAATATCGGACTCACGTTCAACGAACGCTGGTTCATGAAGTGGAAAGTGGACTAATGGCAGAACCATACAGTTTGCTCCCATACAGAGCCGTGTAATTCATATATAAAAGAGGTATATAACAGAAATTATGAAACAGCTCCTGCCACTCCTGGCAATCATCCTGTTGCCGATGGCCTTCTCCTGCACACAGGAAAAGGAACATACCGCACCGGCAATCCACGCACGCGACTCCGTGTCCATGATGACAAGCTACGGCGTAAACACCCTCATCTCCGACTCCGGTGTGATGAAATACCGCATCGTGACCGAGAAATGGGAAGTAAACACCGTGCGCAATCCGTCGCGTTGGATATTCGAGCGCGGACTCTTCCTTGAGCAGTTCGACGAGAAATTCCACGTGCAGGCATACATACAGAGCGATACAGCCTATTTCTACGACCAGCTCAAGCTGTGGGAACTGCGTGGCAGGGTGCGTGTGCGCACAGCCGACGGTCTGCGCTTCCAGAGCCAGGAACTCTACTGGGACCAGATGCGCCATGAGCTCTACAGCAACCAGTATTCGCATCTCGTAACCCCCGACCGCGAACTGCAGGGAGCCTACTTTCGCAGCGATGAACGGCTCTCTCATTATATGATAAGCAACACCAAAGGCTCGTTCATAAAGGGCGACATGCTTTCGAGCGAGAGCGACACGATAATATCAGCCCCCGACACCACAAAGCAGAAGCTCCGTCCGCAGCAGCTGCCCTCAGCGCGTACCAGCAGGTAGGGCAGGGCTTACCCTCATCCGTTAATACCGGTCAGGAAAGCCGCCGCCGCAACATAACGGCTTGCCGACAGCTGTCCTTTGGGGCAAGGAATACAGTCGCCAGCCAAATGATATAATAAACATGGAAATAATAGGAATAATAATAACCCTCGTGCTTTCAGCATTCTTTTCCGGCATGGAGATAGCCTTCGTGTCGAGCAACAGAATGCTTGCCGAGATGGACAAGGATGTGTCCGGACTGAACAGAAAGCTCCAGTCATACTTCTACCACCATCCCAACGACTTTGTCAGTACAATGCTTGTGGGCAACAACATCGTGCTTGTCGTCTACGGAATCTTCATTGCAAGCCTCTTCGACACCACCATCTTCCGTGGTCTCGACCCAGCCGTCACGGTAACCCTCGACACGATACTCTCCACCATAATAGTACTCTTTACAGGAGAGTTCCTTCCGAAGACCTTGTTCAAGAGCAGCCCCAACAAGCTGTTCTCCTTCTTCATCTTCCCGGCGTTCATCTTCTTCATCCTGCTGTGGCCCGTGTCACGCCTCTCCACGATTCTCTCGCGCATCCTGCTCCGCTTTGCAGGTATCAGAGTGAGCGACAGCAGCGACGACGGACTCTTCACGAAAGTAGACCTCGACTATCTTGTGCAGACAAGTATCGACAACGCTCCCGAGAAGACGAAGATCAACGACGAGGTGAGAATCTTTCAGAACGCACTCGACTTCTCCGACATAAAGGTGAGAGACTGCATGGTGCCGCGCACGGAAATATGTGCGGTAGAAGTGTCCTGCCCATTGCAGGAGCTGAGAGACACATTCATAGAAAGCGGAAAATCCAAGATACTCGTCTATCGTGAAGACATCGACCATATCATAGGCTACATCCATTCGCTCGAACTCTTCCGCAACCCCAACGACTGGCACAACCACATCCGACAGATGCCCTTCGTGCCCGAAACAATGTCCGCCCGCAAGCTCATGCGTACACTCATGCAGGAGAAGAAAAGCCTCGGAGTGGTGGTGGATGAATTCGGCGGAACGTCAGGCATAGTGTCCTTCGAAGACATCGTGGAGGAGATATTCGGCGACATAGAAGACGAGCACGACAACTCCAACCTCATAGCCCAGCGCAACGCCGACGGCACATACACACTCTCTGCCCGGCTCGAAATCGACAAGGTAAACCAGATGTTTGGACTTGAGCTGCCCGAAAGTGAAGACTATATGACTATAGGAGGACTCATTCTGCACGAATACGAGAACTTCCCGAAACTCAACGAAATGGTGCGCTTCGGCAACTACGAATTCAAGATTATCAAAAATACAATGACAAAAATAGAGCTTGTAAAGCTAAAAGTCATAGAGTAACGCAATATTTTTCATCGAAAATGTCGTTTTGTGTTATCTTTTTTGTAATTTTGTGCGCTAAAGTGGGATGGCAGTCTGAAACAACCATTGGAGGAAGACCACAACCACGGCTGGAAAACAGAAACAAATAAAACGAAAAATAAAAATAATAATTAAAAAATAAACAATTAAATGGCAGCATTAGGCAAAATCAGAAGCCACGGAGCACTCCTCGTAGGAGTAATCGGAGCAGCGCTCCTGGCATTCATCGCCGAAGAGGCATTCCGCTCATGCGATGCTTCAAAAAACGAGAGCCGTCAGCAGATCGGCTCGGTGTACGGCGAGAAAGTCAACATGCAGGACTATCAGAAGCTTGTTGACGAGTTTACAAACGTAATTAAAATCACACAGGGAAGAGAAAACCTTACCGACGATGAGCTCAACCAGGTAAAAGACCAGGTATGGCAGACCTACGTCAGCAACAAGGTTCTTGAGAAAGAGTGCGAGAAACTCGGTCTCACCGTAACAGACAAAGAGCTGCAGAACGTGCTCACACAGGGCACAAACCCTATGCTCATGCAGACACCGTTCGTAAACCAGCAGACAGGACGCTTCGACGTATCAGCCCTGAAGAAGTTCCTCAACGAATACAAGTCAGCAAAGACAACCAACCCACAGATGGCAGAGCAGTACCAGAACATCTATGACTTCTGGTCGTTCATCGAGAAGAGCCTGCGCCAGCAGCTGCTCGCACAGAAGTACCAGTCGCTCTTCGCCAGCTGCTTCCTCTCAAACCCAGTGTCAGCTAAAATGGCATACAAGGACGAGAACGAGGAGAGCAACATACAGCTTGCGGCATTCCCTTACTCCGACATCAATGATAAAGAGGTAAAGGTGACCGACGAAGACCTCAAGGCAAAATACGATGAGCTCAAGCCAATCTTCAAGCAGCAGTACGAAACACGCGACATCAAGTATGTCGACGTACAGGTGAAGGCATCAGCTGCCGACCAGCAGGCACTCAAGAAGGAGTTCTCCACATTCGACAAAGACCTCGCTGCAGCCGCCGACCCTACACAGGTCATGCACAAGACAGCAAGCCTCGTAAACTACCTCGGCATTCCGCAGACAAAGGCTGCCTTCCCGTCAGACATCGCACAGCGTCTTGACTCTATAGCAGTAGGCACTACAACACCGGTGTTCCAGAACACACAGGACAACACCCTCAACATCATCAAGCTCATCGCACGCCAGGAACTGCCTGACTCAGTACAGTTCCGCGCAATACAGGTGCCGGGAGCAACACCGCAGGAGGCAAAGAACAGAGCTGACAGCATCTATACAGCGCTTCAGGGCGGAGCAGACTTCGAGGTGCTCGCTAAGAAATACCAGCAGACCGGCGAGAAGCAGTGGATTACTTCACAGCAGTATCAGCAGGCTCCTTCAATGGACAACGATACCAAGAAATACGTAAACGCTCTGAACACTCTCGCTGTCAACGCTACAGAGAACATCGCAATGCAGCAGGGCAACATAATCCTCCAGGTTACCGACCGCAAGGCAATGACGACAAAATACACGGCAGCCGTTGTGAAGAAGGAAATCAAGTTCTCAAAACAGACCTACAACACAGCCTACAACAAGTTCAGTCAGTTTGTAAGCGAGAATCAGTCTGTAGAGGCAATGGAGAAGAATGCGGCAAAATACGGCTTTCAGGTTCAGGAGCGCAACGACGTAAGCACACAGGAGCACTTCGTGGCTGGAATCCACTCTACACGCGACGCCATGAAATGGCTCTTCGACGCTAAGGACGGCAGCGTGTCACCACTCTATGAGTGCGGCGACAACGACCATCTGCTCGTCATAGCTCTCACGAAGACCCACGAGAAGGGCTACCGCCCATGGAACGACGCCAAGGTGAAGGAGTTCCTCCAGCAGCGTGTAATGGCCGACAAGAAGGCAGAGAAGATAATGGCAAAGGTAAAGGGCGTGAACAGCATCCAGGCAGCCAAGGCAAAGGGAGCCAAGGTGTCAGACCTCAACCAGATCACTTTCGCCTCTCCTGCATTCGTAACCGCAACAGGCGCAAGCGAGCCAGCATTGAGCGGAGCCGTTGCAGCCACACAGCAGGGCAAGTTCTCAAGCCATGCCGTAAAGGGCAACGCCGGTGTCTATCTCTTCCAGGTAAAGAGCAAGAAGATGCGTCCTGGCAAGTTCAACGAGCAGGAAACGGAGCAGCGCCTCAAGCAGAAGGCTATGCAGTATGCAGGCAACTTCATGCAGGAGCTCGTGATGAACGCAGACGTTGTTGACAACCGCTACCTCTTCTTCTAAGAGATTTATAAAATATAGAATATAATATAGAATCGGGACACGCCGCAAAACGGAAGTGTCCCGATTCTATTTTATGGTTCTCTCAATTCTGATAAATTCCTCACACTCGGAAGTGAGAATAAAAATTCTCTCTTCGCTCGTTTAATCGGAATTTTGCACTACCTTTTAATAAGGTAGGCTGCATCTCGGCAATAAAAATGAATAGGTTTTAAATTTGCAATTCTTATCTTTGCAAATTTTGTATTGCTCTCAATTTGCACTACCTTTTAATAAGATAGGCTACATCTCGGCAATAAAAATAAAAGTCTTACGCCTTTCATTTTGTATTGCTCTCAATTTGCACTACCTTTGCAGACGAAATAAAAGCGTATATAAGAATAAAAGAAATGGAATGGATTGAAAGCCTGTTTACGATGCACTCCGCCGTGCAGGGCATCGTAGTATTGTCGCTCATCGTGTCTTTGGGACTTGCACTCGGCAAGATGCACATCAGAGGCATTTCGCTTGGCGTAGCCTTCGTGTTCTTTATCGGCATCGTGGCAGGCAGCCTGCATATTACGGCAGACGCCGCCATGCTGCATTTCGCGGAGACTCTCGGACTGTCGCTCTTCGTCTATGCCCTCGGACTGAGTGTAGGTCCCAACTTCATCGGCATGATGCGTCACGATGGCGTCTCCCTCAATATATGGAGCATGGCACTGATACTGCTTGGCACGGCAATGGCGCTCCTGCTCTGCCTCGTGTTGCCCGTCAGCGTGCCTGACATGGTGGGAATACTGTGTGGTGCAACCACCAATACGCCAGCCCTCGGAGCCGCCCAGCAGGCGCTGGCTAATGCCCACCTGTCGAGCAGCGGTGCTGCCTTGGGATGCGCCGTCACCTATCCACTGGGCGTCGTTGGAGTAATCTTCGCCATGATGCTCCTGCGCAAGTTTCTCGTAAAGCCTGCCGACCTGCAGCCCCGTAATGCTGCCGCCGACGACCAGACTTTTGTGGGGCAGTTTGTCGTCGTCAATCCTGCCATTGCAGGCAAGACGCTCGCCCAGGTGTCCCGGATGACCAACAACCACTTCATCGTCTCCCGCATATGGCGAGGCAGCGAAGTGATACTGCCCATAGCGACGACAGCCATACAGATGGGCGACAACGTGCTCGTGGTGACGCGCCGCGACGAAGTGACAGCCATGGAGATACTCTTCGGCAGAAGGGTGGAGAAGAACTGGAACCGTGCCCACATAGACTGGAACTCCATCGACTCCTCGGTAGAGAGCCGCGTGATAGTGGTTACGCGGACGAAGCTCAACGGCAAGGCTCTCGGCTCGCTCCACATGAGGCAGGTGTACGGCGTGAACGTGAGCCGTGTGATGCGTGGCGACATCAAGCTGCTTGCCACCGACACCCTGCATCTGCAGTATGGCGACCGTGTGACGGTTGTCGGCACCCACGACAACATCAGCCATGCCGAGAAGTTTCTCGGTAATGCCGTGCAGGACCTCAACGAGCCCAACCTCAGCGCCATCTTCTTCGGTCTGCTGCTGGGACTGGCTGTCGGCATGATACCTATCTCCATCCCCGGCATGAGCACTCCCGTAAAGTTGGGCATCGCCGGCGGTCCTATCATCATGGGAATCATCATCGGCGCCCTGGGTCCACGTGCACATTTCATCAGCTACACCACGCGCTCCGCTTCGCTGATGCTCCGCAAGTTCGGTCTCTCGCTCTATCTTGCCTGTCTCGGTCTTGCCGCTGGCAAGGATTTCCTGTCCACCATAGTCCGTCCCGAGGGACTGCTGTGGGTTGGCGTGGGACTGCTGCTCACTGTCCTGCCGCTGCTCATCATCGGCGCCATAGCGTTGAAGAGCCGTAAGTTTGACTTCGGCACCATCTGTGGCTTGCTCTGCGGTGCCATGGCAAACCCTATGGCGTTGAGCTATGCCAACGAGACCATTAAGGGCGACCGTGCCTCCGTGGCATACACCTCTGTTTATCCTCTCGGCATGTTCGTCAGGGTCATCATAGCGCAGGTGATAATTATGTTCATGGTGTAGTGGGTGTGTGGTCTACGCCATGCAGCTGGTCACGCCGAGCGTTGTGGCGAGAGCCGTAAGAATGCTGATGACAATCTGAAGGATGGTTTTCCAAGTGCTTGTTTTCATTGTTGTGTGTGTTTAGCCTACATTATTCATAGCCTTGCATAAAAGACCGATAAGCTTCAGACCCAGCATCAAGTTACGCATACTTTCGTGTGTAAGTCTCCACAATATTCAGTCAGCCCCCCCAAAAAAAACAATGCAGATGCGAGAAACGGTATCATGGTCCGTTCAGAAAGAGGCATGAAATATCAGTCCTCACAACTTGTAAGGACACCCATATATAATAAGTCAAACGTTTTACGATGCTTTTCGGAGTGCCATCCTCATCATGGCCCTTATGGGATGGTCTCTTGCAAACTCGACTTTGATTTTTGTCTTGAACTCTTTGATACGTACAGCGGTAAGGATTACTTTTTCACGGAAGGTGGAAATGGTAGCGTGTGACAACTCACAACCTCTGAAAAGAATCTGCTTGGTCTCAAGCAACAGAACATAGGCCGCAGCATGCATGAACAGCCGAAACTGGTTGGCTGCAAAATTCGCACATGACATCCTGTCTGCTCCAAGCCCGTTCTTGAGTTCTTTGATGTAGAGTTCGCAGTCACCCCTCTTGCAGTAAAACCGCTCATATATTTCCTTTGGGGATTTCATATACATACTGGTTACGACATGCCTGACATTAGTTCCTTCCTTGTTGCATTCCACTTTTGTCATAACCGGGTGAACAAGCGTGTCAACGTCTTCGGATTTATGAAACCCTGTGGAACACATGGTTTCCCAGATGCGTCATCGTAGGCTGCGAACACAGGTCACCCGCACATCATGGAATGGCGAAACAAAGACCTCATTGTACATAGCCTGGAGAAAATGTTAACCCAGTGTGTGTGCCAGATAGCGGCAGGGTATGAGGATGCGGATGACTGCGACGCACTCCGCCACGACAGCATGCTGAAAATGTGCTGCGGTCTTCTTCCCAATGACGATGTACGCAATATGCCGTCTATTGAGATGACGCCAGTGAAATAGCCGTGTGCTTGCTTGTACGAATTCTTCGCATCGGCTTTTTCCGTCTTTACGAAAACATGGTCGGTATCTATTCTCTATCTATGGAGTTCATATTCTCAATAAACTTATGCTCATCGTCAGCAAGACTTGTATCAAAGAACCAAAACGGTCCATGAGCCAAAGAGAACTCTTGTATAATCTTTGTGCGCAAAGCAATCTCTAATCGTTGAACAGCCTTGAACATCAAATCTCTCAACTCTATATCAAAGTTATAGAGAGCTACGGCATCTTCAAATCTACTATTAGGCTTAAATTGATGCGTAGTCTTGTCTGCCTCCATAGGACGAAGGTATTGGACAAAACGAAAATAACTGACCTCTCCAAGAAATTTTGCAGCCTTGGATGAATCAGCAATATTTAAGTCTCTACTTTTTAGTAGTTCTATTTGTTCGGAAATAGAAAGAGCCTGTTTAGTGTATAATCTTAATGTTCCCATAAAAGCAAAAGACCCGCCCTGGTTCGCTGTTCAAATGGGAAGCGTGGCGGATTCTGTTGCTGTAAATATACGAATAATCATTGATAATACAAACTTTTTAGCGAGAAAAATCACGATAAAGTGGAATTCTTTGACACATTTATATTTAATAATGTTAAATCAGGGCTTAAAATCATACTTTTCCTGCCAAACAAAGTGGTTTTCAAGGTAGAAGTATTATCTTTGTTACGTCTATACCCATACCGAAAGTCCCGATGGGCAGAGGTTTGGCAGACATATATACATATAAGGCGTAACTGTACGCTTTGGTTTTGACTTGTTAGAACTTCGCAAACTCTTAACTGTTCGTCAAAGACAAAGCAACGGGAACGCCTCATGAGGTGTATTGTATACAGCCCTCATTGGCTTCGGACAATTCTATTGTTCGTTGTTACGAGTGCTTTTATATACTTACACTGGCGTGGGGCTTTCGGCGTTGCTCGTTTCGGACGAACAGGGCAATGCGAAGGCCTTAACAAGTGGAACGAGTGACAGGACTGGCTCCACGCTTCCTTTATGTATATATAATCAAACTATTAACTGTCCGAACAGGAGCCATAGGACAATATGATGTTAACCTATGGAAAAGTTTGAATTTCTTTCTCCTGAAGAAATACTTAAAAGACAGGAGAAAATCAAAAGCAAAATTTTCGAACGGGCTAAAAAGTTGGAACTTTCTAACGATGGCCTTGAACCTTTAATCGACGGTGTATCTAACATAGAAGGCTATTGCAAGTCTTCTCCACGCATCATGTGGATTCTCAAGCAGCCATATGACGACATGAAGGAAGGTAAACCATTTGGTGGCGGCTGGGAAGTGTATGGAGCATTCGAGAATAGTGATGCCCATACCAACATGACTTGGCAGCCTATAGTCTATAGCCTTGTGGGCATACGTGAACACAAACTGTATAACAACATGCCGTATATACGAGATGACAAGTCGATGCTTGAGGTTTTGAAAGACATCGCCTATATCAACGTCGACAAGATGCCTGGTTATAAGACTACTTCTGATGCGGAATTGGCTGAAGCCTATGAGCAATGGAAGGACATTGTTGAAGAACAAATCCGTCTGTACGACCCGCAAGTAATCTGTTTTGCCAATACCATGTGGCTTTTCAAGAAAGCCTGGGGTATTGATGAGCACACAAAGCATGAGTCCATCCCATTAGGCAACGACAAGAACATGTTTGTCTATCGTAAGGATGGCAGACTATGTCTTGACACATACCATCCTGCACAGCGAGTTGTGCCAAGAGAGAACTATGTGGACGCTATTATTAAGGTTGTGAATGAATCCTTTTGACACTAAATTTAAACTATTACATATGAAACGATTTTTATTTTGTATAGCCATGCTCTTCTGTATGTGCATGACTATGAATGCACAGGGGTTGAAAACCTATTCGGGGGCATATCGGGCAAATGCTCATCTCTTGTTGGGCACACAAAAGGCGACTTATACGTACAAGAATGCAGAAGATGGCACCCGCATTTATGAAGGTAGCTTTGCTTATTCCTGCATATCTCGCCCCAACCTTTACAAAAAAGTGACAGGACGTTTTCACGACGATTGCAAGGAAGGCTTGTGGACTTATACAGATAAGTCAAGCGAAACAAAGACTTTGAAAATTAATTTCAAAGAAGGATACAGAAATGGTATTTATGAATATACCTATACTACAAGTAAGGGTACGATAAAAGAATCTTTAAAAGCAACCATGAAAAATGGTGTTATGGTCGGTCCTGTTTCCGGACGTGCCGTTCAGTATGACTATGAATATGGTGGATCTCGTATCGTTATGGGGCAAGGTGTATTCAGTGGACAAACTGACGAAGATGGGCTTGCAGATGGGCCATGGAAACTGACAATGAAATTAGGTGATGGTTCCACGCTAGTGTTTTATGACAAGTGGGAACATGGAGTAATAAAGGAATGCTATTATATTGATAATACTACAGGAGATAAAGAAAAAATAAACGGAGGGATACCTTCTGTTATTGTGGATGTTGTAAGGAACACTCCATACCAAATGGAGAAAATGATTGATCGAGGAAGTGAAGAGCCTTGGCAAGGTGTTCTGTTAGATAAAGAAGATGTTGACAATATAAGGGCGAGAGTAATAGACTCTGATGAAGTGTATCAACTACCAAAAACGAATTTTGACGGTTTCTCTAATGATGAGGAGTTCATACAAGCAAAAAGTACGATTCCTAATATAGGGATATTCAGCTTATTCCCACTTTATATTTCCTAAAGACAGCCAAATATCAG
>URLQ01000099.1 GCA_900548745.1 uncultured Prevotella sp. | reverse complement strand
TGGGAAGACATGATATACCAGGAGCTTGCCAACAACAGGCCCGTATACTACTCGGGAAGCGGCACGGGAGGACATGCCTTCGTATGCGACGGATACTCCGCCGACGGATTCTTCCACTTCAACTGGGGATGGGGAGGCAACGCCGACGGGTATTTCCGGCTAACGCTGCTCGACCCTGACTTCAACGGTATAGGCAGCAGCTCGGGAGGATATTCTTCGGGACAGACGGTTGTTGCGGGCATGGACAAAAAAGCCACCGAGGAGGTGCCGGAGGTATACATGAGCAAGCCGTTCAGCCTCTCGCCCACTGGCGAGGAGATGGACAAGGGGGCGAGTTTCACCGTGACCGGGACATACGACATATATTTTATAGGCACCGAAACCGAGAGCCTGACATTGGGCGTAAAGGCGGAACCAACAGACAACGGAAAGGTGGAACATATAAAGGGATTCCTTTCCTTCAAACCCGACTTCGGCATAAAAATACCGAATGTAAACTACAGCATCAACGTGGCTGACATGGAGGGACTGGCACCTGGCACATACAGGATTACGCCTGCCGTATACTCCGAGCAGTCTGGGAAATGGTACGACATGAAAGGACGCACAAGGGACGAGGGATACGAATGGTATGCCACAGTAGGCACCGACAAGAAGGTGAAAATCATAAAGGGCACCAGCACAATAGCCAGCCTCGCACTGGAAGCATTCGAGATAACGGACGAACGCATCATTGCCGGAAACAATTTCACGTGCAAGGCAAGGGTGAAGAGCACTGGAGGAGAATATGCGGGAAGTCTGACTGTGGGAATATTCAAGGATACCGAACCCACATCATTCTGGGAGGCTTACGCAAGCGCATTCTGCGACATCAGCGACGTGGAAAGCCTCAACGCCGCCCTGACCGTAACGGCACCGAAGGAGGCTGGAACATACTACCTGTATCTGCTTGAAGAATACGGGAACTACTATGGGGTGCTCGACATGAAGACCATTACAGTGGAAGAGGGATGCACCACGGGAAAACTCACGCTGGACGAGAACTACCCCATCATCAGCGACGGCGAACGGATAATAGCTGGACAGAAGTTCAAGGCACACCTGAAGTTCACATGCACAGGCGGCGACTACAAAAGCAATATATCGCTGAGGATTTATATGCCAAACAACACATCGGACGGCTTATACTATGACAGAGGAGAGGTCGGAAGCACTATCGCCGACATAAAGGCAGGGGAGACCAGGGAGGTCATCATACCCTGCATAGCACCGGCGGAAGCCGCACCGGATGTGCTGCTCGTGGCAATAGACGCGCTGAAGAACAGACACTACACCAAAAATACGTTTGCAAGCATAGATGCTCTCGACGTACACAACATACAGGCACGTATCTCTGATGCCGGATATGCCACAATGGTTGCCGGATACAACATCGTGGTGCCGGAGAAGGACGTGGAGATATACGGCGTGAACATACAGGAGGGCAAGGCCAAGCTCTTCAGAATAGAACCGGGCACTACAGTTCCGCAGGAAACGGGACTGCTGCTGAAGGGCAACGAAGGGACTTACGACATTGCGACGACCGAGAGCAGAGGCGAAGAGCTGTTTACCAACCAGCTGAAGGCTGCCCTGGCAGAGGTGACGGCTGACGGCAGACAGTATGCGCTGAGGAAGAAGGACGGCAGCGTGGGATTCGCCAAGATTCAGAGCGGAGTGAAGATACCTGCAGGCAAGGCGTATCTCGAAGTGAACGACGATGATGCCCTGACTGCTTTCTACGACATCAACGGCGGCGCATCTGCCATCAACACCACCCCACTGGCAGACACCCCATCGCCGGTATTCTACACCATAGAGGGCACAAAGACACTGAAGCCAACCAAGGGACTGTATATCCGCAAAGACGGAAAGAAGATAATGATAACAGTAGACAAGTAGACGAGGAGAGTTGTCATCCTTTATAATAGCTATTCGTAAGCCTTAAATAAGCAATGCAAATCTCCTTGTCAACTCGTCAACTTGTCAACTCATCAACTATTAAACCATAAAACTAACAAATATGAAAAAATATTATATGCATCCGGGTATCACAATCGTGAAGACGGAGACTTACGGGAATTTCTGCGACTATAACAGCAACATGAGTATTGACCCTATACAGACGTCAACCGAAATATTGTCAAAGCAGAAGACATGGAAATACGACCTCTGGGCGGAGGATGAAGATGAAATGGAAGATGAATAGTGGATTTCTTACTCTTTATCATCCCTACATAAGATAAGCGGCACCTCAACAATAAAACAGGTCTCAAATTTGCAATTCTTATCTTTGCAAATTTTGTATTGTCTTCGATTTGCATTATCTTATCCAAAGAGAATACAAATAAAGTAAATTCATTTCACCTATTTATATTACATACATAATGTAAAGCCATGAAGAAGAAAAGACTAATGTCATTGTTGCTCATACTTATTCCACTGCTGACAAGCGCACAGGACTTAAGAGGAGCATGGAAAGGACTGCTTGAGGCTGGTCCGGCCAAGCTGAACATCGTTTTCCATATCCATGACGACAACACCGTTACGATGGACAGCCCGGACCAGGGGGCTATGGATCTACCGACGAAAGTGGTATGTATGCAAGAAGACTCCATCAGCGTAACGATGCCCAGACTCGGAGCACAATATGCAGGAAAGCTCGTTGGCGAAGAGATAAACGGCACATTCTCACAGATGGGACACTCGTTTCCTCTAATACTGAAACGAGGAGAAATAAAGATGAACCGCCCGCAGACACCACAGCCACCGTTTGAATATACAACGCAGGAAGTGGCGTTCCACAACAAAGGCATTGACGCCAAAACCGGACTGCCCACCGAAGGCGGAGAGGCATGGCTGGGAGGAACACTAAGCTATCCGAAGGGATTCAAGACGGGGATGCCCGTGGTACTGATGGTAACAGGCAGCGGACAGCAGAACCGCGATGAGGAACTTATGGGACATAAGCCGTTTCTCGTAATCGCCGACTATCTGGCACGCCACGGCATTGCCACGCTGCGATACGACGACCGCGGCGTGGGCAAATCAACGGGCAACATGGCGATGATCACCCTACAGAGCAACATGCTCGATGCCGAGGCTGGCATCGACTATCTCAAGAGCACGAAGAAGTTCGGCAAGATTGGCGTGCTCGGACATAGCGAAGGGGGCATCATCAGCTATATGCTTGCTGCAAGGGGAAAGGCAGACTTCGTGGTATCGCTCGCCGGTCCGGTACTGCCGGGCGACAGCGTGCTGCTGATGCAGAACCGCGACGTGCTGACCACGGCTGGGCTCGACAAGGATAATGTGGAGAAATATGCAACCGCACTAAGCAGAGTGTTCAAATACAGAATGTCGGAACAGAAGATGAAGTTCAGCAACAAGCCGGAATCACTCGTGCCGATGCTGACGATGGACATCGCCCTGCTGCCGGAACTAAGAAAGAATCTTATCGAAACCGTGAAGATGGTCGATTCGCCATGGCTCGTATCTTATCTGAAATATGACCCGGCAACGGACATCCGCAAGATAAACAGCCCCGTGATGCTGATCATCGGCGACAACGACAAGCAGGTGAACGCTACTGCCAATATCCAGGCTGCCGGAAACAATCTGCCGAAGGCGGTAAAAGCAAAGAGCCTGCTAAAGACTTATCCAACTCTCAACCATCTCTTCCAACCGTCTGAAACCGGGTCTCCTGGCGAATACGCCAAGATAGAGACGACCATTTCGGAAGGGGTACTGGATGATATAACCAGCTGGATAATAAAGACTGCGAAACAGTAGCAGGCAGATACCAATAACAATATCCCACACCGGCCCTATTCACCCGTCACCACAATGAGTCTGTCGCCATCAACGCGAAACTTTATGTCGTAGCCCAAGAACGGCATGCCATAAAGCTTGTCGGCATCATTGTGGTAATGGGGACGCGGGTCGAGCTCAAGCACCTTGCGAAGGGCAACAAGCTGACGCGGTGTGAACCTCTGCCCCACCTCTTCGGGAATATCCACACAAAGACGCCTTATCTCATTCGTGTCTACAAAGCCACAACGAGCATCGGGATGACTGTCGGCAAGGGCAACGTAGGGTTTTATGTCGAAAATCGGCGTACCGTCCATCAGGTCGGCACCACGCACATACACAACAGGTCCGTTCTTCGACTCATAGTCCACCCTGTCAAGCCGTACCGACGACAGCCCAAGAGCATTCGGACGAAATGGCGAACGGCTGGCAAACACACCCACCTTCCTGTTGCCGCCAAGCAACGGCGGACGCACCAAAGGGCTTGTGGCACCGTGAGGATTGGCTGAAAAATGCCATACAAGCCACAAATAGTCGAAATCCTCTATACCACGCAGCATATCCGCATTGCGGTATTCTGCTACAAACTCAATATATCCCTCAAGCTCATCAACAAGGCTGCTCTGCTTGGGAACGCCGAACTTTGAAGCGAAAGGAGAATGGAAATACGCTATCGGACGGATTGTCAAGTCTTTATCCATTAAGAATCTATCGTTTTATAAAATTGTATATCGCTCTGTCATAATAAACCTTTCACAGCATAATGCCCCTTCTTTTATCTTCAACAGGGTATCATCCGCTGACGAAAGTCTATAGAATCAATATGGCAAAAATAAACATTTATACATTATAACGCAAGTTTTTCAAAGCAAAAAAAGATAAATCTTGCACATTATGAAAATACTTCGTAACTTCGCCACGTTTTTTAAACGTCAATCTCTACACATAATACATCAAAATGAAATTTATATATTTACTACTTTCAATATTATGCCTTAACACCATTGCAACAACGGCACAGGTCTTCCATAAAGACAGCTACAGCCATATACCACCGAAGCGCGAAGTAAGGGCTGTATGGCTGACCACAATAGGCGGACTGGACTGGCCGAAGACCTATGCACACACACCACGAACAATAGAGAAACAGAAACAGGAACTGTGCACCCTGCTCGACCAGCTGCAGAAGGCCAACATGAACACCGTGCTGCTGCAGACACGCATACGCGGAACGGTGATATACCCATCGCAGTATGAGCCGTGGGACGGATGCGTATCGGGCAAACCGGGCTCTTCGCCTGGATACGACCCTCTGCAGTTCGCCATCGAGGAATGTCACAAGAGAGGGATGGAATGCCACGCATGGGTCGTGAGCGTGCCCGTAGGAAGACCCAACGGCACAGGACCTAAGAACCTGAAACGACGCCATCCGGAACTACTAATGAAGATTGGCGACGAGATGTTCATGAGACCAGAGAAGAAAGCCACTGCCGACTATATCGCAAACATCTGCCGGGAGATAACACACAACTACGACATCGACGGTATACACCTCGACTACATACGCTATCCCGAAACGATGAAGCTCAGCATATCCAGGACACAGGCACGGCAGAACATATCCAGCATTGTGAAGGCCGTGCACGATGCCGTGAAGGCGGAGAAGCCGTGGGTGAAGATGAGCTGCTCGCCCATAGGCAAGCGCAACGACCTGAACCGCTACTGGAGCCGTGGATGGAACGCCGAGGAGAAAGGATGCCAGGACGTTGAAAGATGGATGAGGGAAGGATGGATGGACCAGATATACCCGATGATGTATTTCAAGGGCGACAACTTCTTCCCCTTTGCAGCAGACTGGAAGGAACGCAGCCACGGAAAGACCGTCAGCGCAGGACTGGGAATATATTTCCTTTCGCCAAAGGAGGCTAACTGGAAATTCGAGGAGATACAGCGCGAGATGAGCGTATGCCGACAGATGGGCATAGGAACGGCTATGTTCCGCAACAAATTCCTCATGGACAACATCAAGGGACTGTATGACTTCACAGCAAACGAACAGAACCTCTACCCTGCCCTCGTGCCGGAGATGACATGGTATGCGCACGAGGCACCTGCAATGCCGACAAACCTTTCGATACAGAGAGACAACAACGCCGCAACGCTGTCGTGGGACAACAGCACACAGGACAAAACAACACGTCACCAAGCCTCAACAGACGTATACTACAACGTGTATGCCAGCAACACGGCACCCGTAGACATCAGCGACCCGAGAAACATCATTGCAGCAAGAACCGACAAGAGAAGCATCAACGTGCCGCTCTCTCCCCTGACAAAACACTTTGCCATAACCGCAATAGACCGCTACGGCAAGGAAAGCCGCCCTCTGCAAAGCGACAGCGGTGACGGAGAAGACAACACAGCAGCCGTCGCAAGACATGGTCTCATACGCAACAGCGGCAACACCATAACTCTGCCATCCATGCCATCAACCCTCGATGTGGAATACATACTGTTTGAGAGCAGCACAGGCTGCACCGTAGCTTCAAGAAGATACGCAAAAGTATTGAACATAAAGAACATACCCGACGGCATGTATATCATCCGCTCACTCTCAAAGAAAGGGAAATGCCACCGTCTGGGATGGGTATTCATAAAAAGGAGATAATACGGACGAGCCTAAGCCAAAGCATCCAATAAAGCCAAAGATAAAAATAGCGGAAACGTATACACTTCTGATAAAGGCAAAGCTAAAGACAAGCTAAAGACAGGCATAAAAAAACGGCATGCAGAAGCATAGCCGTTTTTTTATTTCATATATAAAATCATGAAAAACCGAAAGGCTTCACAGCCTGCCATTTTGCCATTTGTCATTCCCTTCCTTTAACTCACAGACACCTTTCTCACTACATTGCCCACCTTAACGATGTAGCAACCCTTGCGCAGACTAAGCTCATAAATTTTGTCTGGACCGTCAACCTTTATCTTCTTTATCGGTGCGCCAGAGATGTCGTAGATAAGAATCGTCTGGTTAGTAGCGTTGGTAACACGAAGACGAGCCTGCCCGTTGCCTTCGGTCGTCACCCTCAATGAGATGCCGCCCTTCTGGCCGTCATAGTCGTTCTCTATTATCTCAACGGCTGGCACGGCATGGGCTACAA
The DNA here is from genome assembly GCA_900548745.1 of uncultured Prevotella sp. Taxonomy (GTDB): domain Bacteria; phylum Bacteroidota; class Bacteroidia; order Bacteroidales; family Bacteroidaceae; genus Prevotella. The sequence goes on along the minus strand of URLQ01000099.1, from coordinate 3,757 downwards.
CAGGTGCGCCCATCAATCCTAATGCCAATATGATATAATAAATCTTCTTCATAATCGTACAGTTTTATATATCCTCATAGGATATTACATGATATACTTTTGCAAAAATACAACTTATTTCATAACAATCCAACAGTATGGCTACATTTTTTTACTTTTCATATATAAAATACTAACTTTCAGGTAATATCGGCAATCTATTTTTGCGGATGCAGAAAACTTTCCTTAACTTTGCACTCCTGTTTTAAATATAAGGAAACTCAACAAAAAAACATTATGGAATATATGTCACAAGAGGGCTTCGACAAGATTGCCGAAGAACTACACCACCTGGAAACCGTAGAGCTTCCACAGGTAAAGGATGCCATCTCAGAAGCACGCGACAAGGGAGACCTGAGCGAGAACTTCGAGTATCACGCAGCAAAGCGTGAGCAAGGACGACTCATGGGCAGAGCACGCTTCCTGCAGAAGATACTGGAGAACGCAAGGGTCATAGACAAGTCGCGGCTCAAAAGCGACAGCGTAGGACTGCTCAGCAAGGTCAGGATAACAAACATAGCCGCAGGCAAGAGCATGGACTACACCATCGTAAGCCCACACGAGGCCAATCTGAAGGAAGGCAAGATTTCCATCAAGTCGCCTATCGCAGAAGCGCTGCTCGGAAAGAAAGCAGGCGACGAAGTAGACGTGAAAGTGCCGGCAGGCAGAATAAGACTGAGAATAGAGAGCGTCTCCCTGTAAAACCCACGCTATGGAAACAGAACTAAAGCAGCACATCATTGCCCTTGCAGAGAAATACGAAACGGCAGACTTCCTGCCCGCAGACCCAAGCTCGTTCATGCACGAGGTAGAGGGTGCAGAGAACCAGGAGGCTATGGCTTTCATAGCTTCCTGTCTGAGCTATGGGGCAAGAAAGCAGTTCTTCCCCAAGATTCAGTATATCCTCGATGCAGCCCAAGGCAACATAGACCAGTGGGTGCGCTCTGGGGAATGGGAAAGCAGCATCCCCGACTCCACCGGATGCTACTATCGTCTGTACACCTGTCACGACATGCACCAGTTGCTCACGGCATACCAGACCATGCTCCACGAATACGGCAGCATGAAAGAATACATACGCCGAAACGCAACAACCGGCATAGAAGCCATTGAAGCCCTCTGCCGCTTCTTCTCCCGACATGGCGCAGACAAGATAATCCCCAAGAACACAACATCGGCCTGCAAGCGCGTGTGCATGTTCCTGCGATGGATGGTGCGCAGCGGCTCGCCCGTAGACCTCGGTCTGTGGGCTGACATCATAGACCGCCGCACTCTTATCATGCCGCTCGACACCCACGTGGTGCAGGAGGCACAGCGCATGAATCTGCTGCAGAGCCGCACGGCATCAATGTCCACCGCCCGCCGGCTTACCGACACCATGCTCAAGATATTCCCCGACGACCCTCTTAAGGGCGACTTCGCCTTGTTCGGACTGGGGGTGGACAATGAATAACCTATGTCCATCCGCCATCCAAACACATCGTAGTATCTTATCAACAATCAAGCAAACCAAAACATTACGCTTAATAATCTTTTAACAGTCTTCTTTCTAACATATCGGAAAGGAATAAAATACTTTTTAATGTTGTCACACCTCTTTATTATGAGCAAATCACAACCCGTAGTTGCGGTAGGGATGAAGATGTAGAGTTGTTTATTATACCACAAAGATAATGCAAACCGAACGCAGAATATCAAGCTTGCTTGGATATTATGTTGAGGTGCAGCTTATCTTATGCAAAAGTATATTTTTTTTAAGTATCACTTTGTCAATATCCATATTATTTATATTTTTGTAATGGTTTTATATTTAAACACATCAAAATGAGAATAAGACAAATAAATATTTATCGGCTGGTCACTGTACTTTTCGCATTATTGCTTTTCAGCAACAATGCAACAGCACGTTATATTAACATGACAGAAGCCTGGATTTCCATGGATGAAGAAAAAGACGGGGAATTGGGTATTATCATACATATCGATTTTACTGTAAATGGAATAAAAGGAGAACCTGTACAGGTGACCTCTTTCATTGAATCACCTAAAGGCACATGCATGCGTGACACGAATGGTAAATACTGTGATACGGGCGGTTATGTAGCGACAAGCAAAACTATATGGGCACCTTATGCGGAAACCAAATATACAGACTATCAGCTATTCATACCCTATATGGAGATTCACCCCAAAAAGGGAACGCACACTTACTACTGTAACATAAGATTCTATGACCAAAACAGAAAGAAATTCCTTACAGAACCTTCATATATAGACTTTGAACTTAATTCTGAAATCGAATATCAACCAACCGGCACATATAATAAGGAGATTAACAAAGGGGCCAATAATTCCGACAACATCCAACTTCCGAATTCGGGCGATTGGTATTTTCTTGGTAGGCACCTGCAGATTAGAAACGGATGTGCATCCAACAGTTGGCTTATATGTACACCTGGCGGTGCATGGAAAATCCAATACAAAGGATACAACGACGGCTGGTTCTGTTTCGTTTGGCTTTACACGTATACTGATTTCACTGCAGGTTATCCATACCCTTTAAGGACAAAGGAACATCCATTTTGGGTCAGCAAAGATTTCTCTGTATTGGTAGACGAAAACAACAACAGATACAAAGCATGCTCCAAGAATAATTACGAATCCATCAGAAATGACAACGACAGGCTTTTGAACGGAGGAGGAACAGGATATTCAAGTGGTGGGTCTACTACTGGCGGTTCCTATAACCATTCATCAGGCGGTTCCATCGTCTGCAAATACTGCGGAGGAAATGGATGTTGTAGCAGTTGCAAAGGCAAAGGTTATAAGTTTAACAACTACAGCGCACACAATGATACATGTCCGAATTGTAATGGAAGTGGGAAATGTTTTAATTGTCATGGTAGTGGCAGACAGAGGTAATTACACAAGAGTATAGATATTGTGCTATATAGGTAACCAGATATATAATAAAAGAAAGGAAAAGTATGAAAAGGAAATTGATTGTATTGACAGTAGGCGCATTGGCCGTTCTGTCTTCATGCACCGAGAAAAAGACCACGGTAAATGCCACGGGCAAAGATTCTACAAGTGTTGTAGACACCAACGCTACTGATGACAACTATGTTGATCTGGCAGCTGTTTCAGGAACTTACGAGGGTACGCTCCCGGCTGCCGACTGCCCAGGCATAAAGACTGTGCTTACCATCAAGGCTGACAGCACGTATCAGCTGCAGCAGGACTACATAGACAAGAAGAATGGCCATGACGAGGCAAGCGGCGTTTTCAAAGTGCTCGACGGGAAAGTGCTGATGCTTGTACGTCCTTCAAGCGGCGAACAGACTTATTACAAGGTGAAGGACAACAGCAGCATCGTCATGACAGACTCATTGGGCGTTGAGCCTGAAGGCGAGACAGCTAAGCTATATGTGCTGAAGAAAAAATAGGGAAAGAAACGGATCTCGTATAGCAAATGATTTCATTCGCTTATACGACAGAATGGCTTCATTCATCTGACATTATTGAAAGTACGTTACACGTCCACATGTAGGGATATTAATTTAGAAACGGCTACCCAATGATTGCATTGCGCCAACAATTATAAAATCGCATATCCCTACATGTGGTCGATTGTTGTGATTCAAACAGATGTATATTTTTTTTGAGCGAATCACAAGAGAGAGTCTACAACATTCGTCTTATACCACACAGCCGCCTG